>CALZIG010000192.1 GCA_945787585.1 uncultured Gammaproteobacteria bacterium
CTGTGCCGAGAGGATCACCGCAATCAGCAACTCGAACGGAGTTGTGTAGTTCAGTTCGGTGGTGGGGTGGGGGTTCTCCGCACGCAGGCGTTCGAAGATCTCGGTGCGTTTCTGTTTGTTCATAGAAGGATCTGGCTAATTTATCGTTTTATGCTTGATTTGAATGCGATTGTAACATGAGCAGTGTGGGGCTGATTTCTGCTAATGCACAAGGTGTGAGAGAATCACGGGATCAGTTTTTCTATTAATAAAGTGGTTGTCATTATGCGTGTAAGGTTATTGCCTCGCGGTCTTGAACGGTTCGCGATTTTGTTATTGATGCTATTTTTCGCTGCGGCGCAACCACTTTATGCCAACGAAGAACCGCGCTGGGAGCGTGCTATTGAGCATGTTGCGCAGGCGGTACTGGCGATACGGGTGGATGCGCCGCGATCATTTGATACCAGTATCAATAACTCAGTGCAGGCGACCGGTTTTGTGATTGATGCCGAACAGGGCATCGTGTTGACAAATCGTCACGTGGTGCAGCCGGGGCCCATCGTGGCCAAAGGTGTTTTTCTCAATCGTGAAGAGATCGAACTAACGCCTATTTATCGTGATCCGATTCATGACTTCGGTTTTTTTAAATATGATCCGAAGGCGCTGGTCTATAACACGCCCACTGCGTTAACGCTGGTGCCCGAAGGGGTTCAGCGTGGGCGCGAAATCAAGGTAGTCGGCAATGATGGCGGTGAGCAGCTTTCGATTCTCAGTGGCACCATCGCGCGTCTTGATCGACCGGCACCCGCCTATAGCCGTGGTAGCTATAACGATTTTAATACTTTTTATATTCAGGCCGCATCATCGACGAGTGGCGGCTCATCGGGTGCGCCAGTGATCGACATCGAAGGCAACGTGATTGCGCTCAATGCCGGTGCCAACATGCGGAATGCGGCCAGTTTTTATCTGCCACTCGATCGTTTGGCGCACGCCTTTGAACGCCTACGGAAAGGGCAGTCGATCTCGCGTGGTACGTTGCAGACCACTTTTCATTATCAGCCCTATGATGAGCTGCGACGCCTCGGTTTGAGTGACAAAAGTGAACAGCAGGTCCGGATGCTGGATGCCGACGCCACCGGCCTGCTAACGGTTGCTTATCTCGTCCCCGATGGCCCGGCCGACGGAGTACTTGCCGCCGGAGATATTCTATTGAAGATTAATGGTGAATGGCAGCGTGATTTTGTGGCGCTAGAATCAATACTGGACCGGCATGTCGGGCAGGCCATTTCAATCACTGTTGAGCGTGCAGGAAAACCGCTTGAGTTGACGGCTACCGTGCAGGACCTCGAAGCGATTACTCCGTCGCGTTACATCGAAGTGGGTGGCGCCATTCTGCATGAGCTGTCGTATCAACTGGCTCGTGGCTTTAATATCCCGGTGGCGGGGATCTATGTTGCCTACGGTGGTTACGCCTTCGGTAATGAATCTGTGCAGCGCGGTAACATCATTACCGCTATTGCAGGAAAAACTGTGCGTACCCTGGCCGATGCGGAAGCGGTGTTAAAGACCCTCAGTGATGGCGAGCAGTTTTCTGTGCGCTTCTTTTCATTAGCTAATCCACGTCAGCAGATACAACGTATTGTGACGATGGACAGACGCTGGTTCACCGCCGCGACCTGTCACCGAGATGATCAAACGGGAGTGTGGCCCTGTCAGGCGTGGCCCGCACAGAGCGCCGTCGCCACACCGTCGCCGAGGACGACCCGTTTTGTGACGTCGGATGAACCGGCACTCCAGCGCATGGCGCAGTCAATGGTACTGGTGAATTTTGATATGCCTTTTGTGGTCGAAGGCATCAATGATACCCATTACACCGGGGCCGGATTGGTGGTCGATGCCAAACGTGGTTGGGTGCTGGTCGATCGCGATACGGTGCCGACGACGATGGGAGATGTGCACATCACCTTTGCTGGATCGCTGGAAGTGCCGGGCAAGGTTGAATTCATCCACCCGCTGCACAATTTAGCGATGGTCTCCTACGACCCTATGTTGATAGGCAATACGCCGGTGCGCAACGTCACTTTTTCTGATAAAGCGCTTTCGCCCGGAGATGATGTCTGGCTCATTGGCCCCAAGGCGAATCACAAATTGATCTCGCATAAAACCACGGTCGAAGAGATCGATATGTTTAGCCTGCCGATGCCTTCGGTGCCGCGTTTTCGCGCCACTAATATTGAGGTGATCTCACTGACGAGTCAGGCCAATACAGTGGGCGGCGTGCTGACAGATCGCAATGGTTTGGTGCAGGCGCTGTGGTCGAGTTTTGGTTATCAGAATAACAACCAGTTCAGCAGTATGCTGGTGGGTGTTGCTGCGGAGCTGGTACTTGATCAAATACAGCTGCAACAGCGTGCTGATTCGGTTGAGCAGACGCGCACCATCTCCACTGAACTGAGTTTAGTGCCGTTAAGTGAAGCGCGCAAACGGGGGCTTGATAATGACTGGGCGTTGAAGATGGAGACGCATAATTTAGCGCAACGTAATGTGTTGATGGTGATCCGTATTGTGGCGGGAACGCCTGCGGTAAGCGCACTAAAAGAGGGTGACCTGATTTTGGCAATGGATGGCAACATCGTGACCACCTTTCATGAAGTAGAGCGGTCGGCACAGAAAAAAGAAGTCGAAATAACGTTGTTACGCCGCGGAGAAATCGTTGCCGTCAAGTTACAGGCCGAGGTGTTGAAGAATACAGAGTTGAGCAGGATTGTCAGCTGGGCCGGTGCGATTTTTCATCGCCAACAGCGGGAGATCGCAGCACAACGAGGGCGTGATGACAATGGGCTTTATGTCTCATGGATCTGGAAAGGGACCCCAGCAGCGCACTATGGACTAGTGCCTTCTTCGCTACTCACTGAACTGGATGGTGTTGCCGTGAATGATCTTGACGATTTTGTCGCGCGCCTTAAAGAAGTGTCAGCCCAGCCGTCTGTGCGTATTAAGATGTTAAGCCTTGATGGTAAAGAGACCATGTTGACGTTGAAGCTGGATAATCAATACTGGCCCGCGTTTGAGTTACGCTACAACGATGAGGCTGGCTGGCAACGTCGTGCCATTATCCAGTAACGCGATAAAGTGCGCCATCGCGTCGAAGCTAAGAGGGTCAGTCTAATTGGCTATAAGTCGTAACGTACTCCGATCGCCCAGCCATCGCCATCGGTATTGGGTTTGTCTTTTTCAAACCCATTGTAGCGGTACTCGAGTAATAGCCAGGTGTTTTCTAACGCGCGAAAATTTAGCTGTGGTTCTAATACCCACTGGTCTTCATTACCTTTACGTATGTTGTAATCGACGAAACCAGTTAGATTTAAACGCTGTGTAAGATGGATGAAATAGGCAGCACTCACCTGTGTATCCTGATTGCTCTGTAGCGGATGCCAACGTACCTGTCCCCAGTGTTTATTGTCGAACTTCTGTTGGTAAGTGATGCCGCCACGCCATGTGGTGTTTTTGTTGCCGGGTATAAAGTCGTTATATTCAACCTGTAGTCCCAATCCTTTAATGCCCGTCCATTCGGATATTTTGTCATTGGAGAAGCGATACTCAGAGAAGGTGCGACTAAAATCTTCGCGATTA
Source organism: uncultured Gammaproteobacteria bacterium (assembly GCA_945787585.1). Taxonomy (GTDB): domain Bacteria; phylum Pseudomonadota; class Gammaproteobacteria; order SZUA-140; family SZUA-140; genus SZUA-76. The sequence continues at coordinate 3,613 of CALZIG010000192.1, forward strand.
TCTTCATCGTTTTGATCGCTTAAGAAATCAGTAAATCCCCAGATAGAAAAACCGTGCGGCATGCCCATTTTACTAACGGCAAGCGTTACATTGTTATAGTCTCGATTATCCATGTAATAACTCACACTGACTTTGGGTGCTGCAATAACCGCCTGATTGAAGACTAACGATAATGTTATGGCTAGTGCAGGAGAGAGGTAGCTGTATTTGTTAAATTTCATGATGCTCCGATCCGTGAGGCCTCAATGGGTAGGGGATACTCGAGGTGTAGAGTTTTCATCGACACATGGGATAAGGACTTTAGATGCATACGCAATCGAGTTAGAGCGGTGTCATCGCGAAGTAGTATTCCCCTTTTGGATAGCAAGGAGATTTATCTAGTTTTTGTTCAAATGATGATTAATGTCATTTATAACTAAATAAATCTGTCTGAATAGGTGATGGTATAAATTTAGAATAGTGACGTATCTTTAAAAGAAGTAAAAGCACTCCACGATATAAACAATATTTCAGATGCATTATGGGTGATATAAATAGCATTAATCATAGTTTTTCAGGCAATCTAAAGTTACTGGTCAAACGCTGTTGCTAGTGTCTGTTACCAGTACTGTTTCTGAGTGGTTGTGATCAGCCTGGTAATGAGATGTTGGCCACTGAAAAAGCTGATAAGGGCCGCATCAGTTTGCGTTTCGGGCATGATATGCCAGCAACAAGTGCCCAGCATAAAGGGGCCCTTCGTTTCGCTGAACTGGTTAGCGAAAAGAGTGGCGGCAAGATTACGGTTAATTTTCCCTGATCAGATGTTGGGCAATGACCATCAGATGATCGCGCTGACGCAGCGCGGCGAGCTGGATATTACGGTGCCCCCTACCGCTAAATTATCGATTCTAATACCGGGTATGCAGTTGTTTGATCTGCCATACCTATTTCCCAATACTGAGACTGCGCATCGAGTGCTGGATAGTGAAGTGGGCAAGCGCTTGCTTGGACAACTTGCTGAACATGGACTCGTTGGGGTCTCTTTCTGGGAGAGTGGATTCAAGCAACTGACCACTAACCGCCCAATTGAGACACCGCAAGATTTTTCGGAAATGACATTTCGTATTATGCGCAGTGAGGTAATCAGTGACCAGTTCACGGCGTGGGGCGCGAAACCGTTGGCCGTGGATTTTGGAATGACCCATGGAGCACTCAAAGAGAATGCTGTCGATGGCCAGGAAAACCCATTAGGCTCAATCTACAATATGAAGTTTCATGAGGTGCAATCACACCTTTATATTAGTGAGCATGGTTACCTTGCCCAGGCGCTGATGTTTTCAGCTAAACGTTTTAATGCCCTGCCTGAAAAATACAAAAATATTTTATTGGAAGCCGCGCATGAGTCCACCACATATCAGCGGGAAGCCTCACGTGAGGCTGAAAAAATATTTATCGATAAAATCAAACAGTCAAATATTACGATCGCACAGTTACCAGCTGAGGTTAAACGGTACCTTCAAGAAAGGTCTCAGCGCGTTCTTGAACAGCACAGAACTACAATTGGCACTGGTTTGATTGAACTGGCAAGGCAATCAATGGATGAGGACAGGGCGTATCGAGACGATGAATTAGTGATTGGCCTCGATGCTGATATTGCCGGTGCCTCATCATTGTCTGGGCTTGCGATTCGTCGGGGTATCGAAATCGCGATGGATGAAATCAACCGTGATGGTCGTGTCCTGGGTAAAAAACTGGTCTTAACGGCGCGAGATAACTCGATGGTCAGTGCCAGAGGTATTGATAACCTTGAGGGTTTTCAGCGATCCCTAATCTAGTGGCTGTATTTGGTGGTATCAGTAGTCCAGTGGCCCTTTCCGAACTCGGTATTATTCATGATAAAAAGATAATTTACCTCGATCCCTGGGCAGCGGCGACGCCGATTGTAGAGAATGGCCGTTCCCCGAGTTTTGTTTTCAGGGTCTCTGTGAGGGATGAATATGCGGCAGGGTTTTTATTGCCAGAGGCACTGAAGGTTTCAGACAAGGTCGGGCTATTACTCGTCAATAATGGCTGGGGCCGTAGTAATCACCGCGCCTTGATTGATGAATTAAAACAGCGGAGTCTTGAGGCTGTATCGATTCAGTGGTTCGATTGGGGTGAGACGAGTCATCAAAATATGATTAATGCGCTTTATCAGGACGGCGCAGAAGTGATTATCTATGTGGGTAATTCAGTTGAAGCGGTTTCATTTATTCGTCAGCTTGCGGTTAAACAGCCACCAGTGCCTGTGGTTTCACATTGGGGCATCACCGGTGGCGATTTTGAACTATTGACAGGCGATGTACTTCACAAAGTCGATTTACGGGTACTGCAAACATTTAGCTTTATCAATAATAAAGATAAGCGAGCAAAGACTATTGTTGATCGTTATCGAGAGAAATATCAGGTTAATTCGGCATATGATATTGTTGCGCCTACTGGAATGGCGCATGCGTATGATTTGACGCACTTACTCGTTTTAGCCATCAGAAAAGCAAATGGAGTGCTAAGTATTGTTGCAAATGGGGTGGTGGATAATGATGTTAAAAAACGAACTGATCTGTTGAAATCTGCTTTATCTAATAGTGAGCGTCTGAAGCTACTGATCAATGATCTTCTCGATGTGCAAAAAGTGTCTTCAGGCAATATTGATCTCCACCTTAATACGGTGGCTTCAGGTAGTATGATTGATGATGTGATCAAGCGACAGGAAGGTTATGCGAGCCAATTTGGAGTGACGATTATTCATTCCAATGATGGGGAAGAGGCTCTTTTTATGGAAGTTGATGAGCATCGAATTCAACAGGTCTTCGATAATCTTATCTCTAATGCAATCAAGTTCTCTCCTGCTAAGGGTGTGGTAGAGATAGCTTCTTGCAGGGTAGATGATGAAATAAAAATCAGTATTCGTGATTATGGAGAGGGAGTACCCAAAGGGTTTCAGCATAAAATATGTACTCGCTTTAGTCAGGCGGACGGTTCAAGTTGCCGTAAGGTGGCGGGGACAGGGCTAGGATTAAATATATGTAAATGGATTGTTGAAGCGCACGATGGATCTATTGGCTATGAAAATGCACCGGATGGAGGCGCGTTATTCTGGTTTAAAATCCCGATGATAAACAAAGTAACGCCCCAAATGCCGAATAGCGATAGCGCCGCGCAGTCAGTATAAAATCAAGCCTCTTTCTCGGTACGAGTAATAGCACTTCTTTATGAAGACTATGACGCTAGTCATTGTCGATACCAGCGCGTTCTCAGTGCATTAAAGACTTTATTGGGATAGACATCTTTGCCAAGGCTGCCGTTGTAGCGGGCGAGGCCACGGGTGAGATCACCATTCTCTTTATCGAGATAGTATTTAAGTATCGTGCAGCCGAGGCGTAGGTTGGTGTGTACGTGAAAGAGGTTGTCATCGGGTTTGCCGATCTCTTTGAGCCAGAACGGCATGACCTGCATCAACCCTTGTGCGCCCGCGTGTGAGAGCGCCCAGCGGTCGAAGTTACTTTCTACTTCAATCAATGCGAGCACCAGTTCGGGTGCCAGGTCGGCGCGAGTGGCTTCGGCGTGGATCTGTTTTAATAATTGCAGCTGCTGTTCCGGGTTCTGCTTACGCACGCGGCGTTGCAGGCGTTGTGACATATCCATCAGCCAGACTTCGGCTTCGAAGCGGTCCTGAAA
>CALZIG010000193.1 GCA_945787585.1 uncultured Gammaproteobacteria bacterium
CCAGTTTTCGCCGAGTACGCGAAGGATTGCGCCATTAATAAAAGTATTGGTAATGATCACCAGCAGGACCAGTGCGGTCACCTGAGCCCAGTGGCTTTGAATAAAACTTAAATCGACCAGCATACCAATGGAGACAAAAAAGAGTGCCACAAAGATTACACGAAACGACTCCAGGCTGTGATGTACCCAGCGAGTCTCTTTAGCCGCGCCGACCAGCATACCCGCGACAAAGGCCCCAAGGGCGGTTGATAGGCCTGCCAGTCCGGTGATGAGCGAAAGCCCCAGACAGATGGAGAGCGCCGCAAATATTTGCAGTTCATGATCGTTGGCAAGCAGCCTGCTCAGTGGCAGATGGATGGTTTCTTTCACAGCGATATAACCAACGATAATGGCTATTACAGCCGCACCCAGGAGTTGCAGCCAGATATTGCCAGATGTGCTTTGATCTCCGCCCATCATCGAGAGAATAATCAGCATAGGGATCACGGCCAAATCCTGTGCAAGGGTAATCACTAAAACATTCTGTCCAACCCTCGTGTCTAACTCTTTCCAGTCCTCGAGTAGTTTCAAGACAACGGCGGTACTACTGAGGCTAATGACAAAACCGATCAGTACAATACGCTCAATAGGCCACTCTAACCAAACCCCCAATGGCCAGACGCAACCCACGCTGATGACGATTTGTAGCAGCGTACCGAGTACTGCAACCTTCCAGTTATCGATCAGTTTTTTGGGCGACACTTCCATGCCGATAAAAAAGAGCAGCAGTACGACGCCGATGGCCCCCAGGCGACTCAACAGGATTTCATCTTCTACCAGCGCAATTCCGTGGGGACCGAGAATGATCCCCGCGATTAAATAGCCGATAACATAGGGCTGACGTACGCTGCGTAACACTAGCCCTAACAGCAGTATCATCAGAATGGCACTGACGAGATAGGGCATGATGGGATCCAGGTGCATCGTTAATTGTCCTCGTTAGCGTGGCAGTGGAATATAGTTGATTTAATCAAAATTCCAATGATTAAGTGAATACCTTCTCACATCACCTGGTGACGTCAATCGGGGTTGATTGAAAGTCTTTTGATATTGAATATTCAAGTAAATATATTAAAGCCAGTGCTTGCGTTTAAAATAGATGATCATGCCGATTACCATCGCAATCATGACGCCTAATATCATAGGGTAACCGTAGTACCAATGCAGCTCTGGCATCGCCCAGGGGCTCTTGGGGTGGCTAAAATTCATGCCATATAACCCCACCACGAAGGTAAGTGGAATAAAAAGCGTGGCGATCATCGTCAGTACACGCATGATTTCATTGAGTCGGTTACTGGTCGAAGAGAGGTAGACATCAATCATACTGGCGGCCATTTCACGATAATTTTCGATCAGGTCCATAATCTGGATCGTGTGATCGTAACAATCGCGCAGGTAAAGAAAGGTGCCTTCTCTGATGAGCGGATTTTCACCCCGTAGTAAATGAGTCAGAACCTCTCGTTGAGGCCATAGGTTACGCCTTAGTAGTAATAGCTCACGCCGCAGATGGTGAATATCAGCAAGTGTGGATTGTTTTACTGAAGGACTTAAAAGTGCCTCCTCAATGATCTCGATTTTCTCACCAAAACTCTCCAACAGCGGGTATCCCTGATCGACGATCAGATCGAGAATACAGTAAAGCAGATAATCGGCCTGTTGGTTACGGATACGCCCACTCTTTTTTTGAAGGCGTTTATACAGAGGTCCAAAGGGATCACTATCACCGGCATGAAAACTGATGATGTAATTTTCCCCAAGAAAAATTGAGACCTGTTCCATTGTGGTTGAATCATCATTGCTGGTGGGTAGCGTCATGATCATAAATAACTGTTCATCATATTCTTCAATCTTAGGCCGTTGGCCTTTATTCAAGATATCCTCCATCGCAAGCGGATGGAGCATGAAAATATCACCAATATTTCTGATAGTATCTGCGGGCATCAGGCCTTGCAGGTGAATCCAGGTAATACTGTCATTTTCAAGGTAGGGGCGGCACTCATCCGGCGTAGCCAGCTCTTTGTCGATAAAATCTGTTGCCGTATAGTCGATAATACGAATGGTGAGCTGGGAAGGTTCAACCAGCTGGTGTTCAATCAGTGTTCCGGGTGAGGTGCCTGGCGGATGATAGTTTTTATCAAAATAGCCCATAAAAATTCCAATGTAATGATCTAATAAATGGTATTTTTGAATCTATTGTGTTCGATATTCTAGAAGGTTGCTGCTTAACGTCTTTACAGCATACGAATACCACACGCTTTTTGAAAGTTAAATTTACATGTTGTGTTAAACAATTTTCTGACAGCAGGCCATGACGAACGCATACTTATAATAACAAAGGAAGAGAATCAATATAATGCTTGAAGCTGTCGTTTATTTAAAGATGTTTATTGGCTTGCTGGCGATTATCAATCCCTTTGGCGCGGTCCCACTTTTTATTAGCATGACAGCCGATGAGAATAAAATGCAGCGCCGAAAGACGGTTAACCTGGTGGCTTTTGGCGTCACGATTATCC
>CALZIG010000194.1 GCA_945787585.1 uncultured Gammaproteobacteria bacterium
ACGTGGCATAAAGATGTCCATTTTTTCGAGATCTTTGATAAAGACGGCGCGCTACGCGGGCAGTTTTATCTCGATCTTTATGCACGCCAGTTCAAACGCGGTGGTGCCTGGATGGATGAATGCATCGTCCGTAAGTCCACAGCAGATGGCAGCGTGCAGACGCCAGTGGCCTATCTTACCTGTAATTTCTCATCACCCATTGGCGATGACCCAGCGCTCTTTACACATGATGAAGTGCTGACCTTGTTTCATGAATTTGGTCACGGCCTGCATCACATGCTCACCAAGGTCGACTACCCTAGCGTCTCTGGCATTAATGGTGTTGCATGGGATGCCGTTGAGCTACCCAGTCAGTTTATGGAAAACTGGTGCTGGGAACGGGAGGCGCTCGCACTGATCTCCGGTCACTACCAAAGTGGTGAGCCGTTACCGGATGAAATGTTCGATAAAATGACGGCCGCCAAAAACTTTCAGTCCGGCATGCAGATGGTCAGGCAGTTAGAGTTTTCTATCTTCGACTTCCGCATCCACCTCGAATTTGATCCAGCCAAAGGTGCGCGTATTCATGAAATCCTTGATGATGTTCGTCAGCAGTTCGCCGTAATCAAACCTCCATCATTCAACCGGTTTCCGCATAGTTTTTCGCACATTTTTTCCGGTGGCTATTCAGCAGGCTATTACAGCTACAAATGGGCCGAAGTCCTTTCTAGTGATGCCTTCTCACTGTTCGAAGAAAAAGGTATCTTTGACCGCGAAACTGGCTTGAACTTTCTCTCAATGATTCTCGAACAGGGTGGTTCAAGTGATCCGATGGAGCTCTTCATTAATTTCCGTGGGCGAGAGCCACAGATTGATGCGCTACTTCGTCACAGTGGCATCATCGCTGCTTAACGCATCTCTATAAATCCATCTGCCCCTCCTTCAGAGGGGCGGCACATTACCCTAATTCACATAACTAGAAAAACATAATCATCCAATCTACCGCAATGAAAGAACCATTACACTCTCCTTTTTTTGCATTAGCGATTTTGAATTTGATGATTACACAGCTATGTTTTATCTAGGTACAGTGAATTAATATTGATACTTTTCCATACATCTTCTTTATAAAACTATATTCTTTTTACTCTATTATTATACTGGGATAGCTTCTGTTTTCCTTGTATGATCATTTAGATCATCTCATTGTAGTGAAGCAATAGCGTAGTGACCTTGATTACTAGCATCAAAAATAAAATCCTGATTTTCGCAATCCTCGCCACCATCATTCCCTCCACAGGATTAGGACTGCTCTTCTTTTGGAAAAATGAACAGATGGTAGCGGACAATGTCACCCATCAACTTCGCACGTTAGCCCTCGATGCAAGTCGTGAACTTGAGTTTTGGCTTGAAGAGAGGACGGCTGAAGTACGAACATTATCGACCTCAAATACAGTGATCAATGGCCTGTCTGCGCAATCACCACCATCATTGCCCCGTTATCTACAACTGGTTCAGGAAAAGCTCAACTCGTTACTTCAATTAAGCATCTATAATGCCAATGGAAAGCTAATCGCCAGTAGCGGCCCTTCTCCCGCACCCATTCTTTTACCAAACCCGTGGCCCCAATCAGCACTCACCCACGGGGTTATTATTAAAGCACCACATCGGAATCAAACCCACGACGCCACCACGCTGACGCTCGCCGTACCTGTACTCTCTATGGAGAATGAAATCCTCGGGGCACTAGTAGCTGTAATCGATTTGAACACTGTACTGCCCTCTCTCAAGTATTCAGCCCAACTATCACCCGGCGCGATACTACTACTCGACTTGGATGGCAATCCGTTATTAGCCACCCACCGTGGTAAAGACACGTCATTTGTGCCGATAGCAAGACAAGTATTACAGCGTCTACGCGCTGATAACTCCATGCCGATCACCTTTGAAGGACACTTACAAAAAACCGTACTAGGGCTTGCCATAGTGCCAAATAAACTACCGCTGATGGTATTAGTGGAACGTGATCGCGATGAAATCTATGAAGCATGGTTAGTCTCTCGTAATCTTTTTCTCGGCTTAATGACCCTGCTAACACTTATTGTTAGCGCCTTCGCCTGGCGCTTGGGCCGCTCTATAGTGACACCACTGGAACGCCTGACAACGGCCGCAGACCATATCGCCACTGGCGACCTGACCATTCGTCTTCCAGTTGCGCGCCGTGATGAACTGGGTCACTTAACCGAAGTCTTTAACCAGATGACAGAAAAGCTACAACGTAGCCACAAGGAATTTGAATCAGCCAGCCTCACTTTGAAAAAGCAGAATAAGTTACTTGAAACGCTCTCAGTGACTGATAGCCTCACCGGTCTTTATAACCGTAAGAAACTCGACGATATTCTGGATGATCAACTTGAACGTTTTAAACGTAACCAACGACCCTTTGCGGTGCTCATGCTCGACATTGATCACTTCAAGGCCCTTAATGATACATACGGTCATCTTGCTGGAGATCAGGTACTTGAAAGTATCGCGAGGACATTTAACCGGTCAATCCGAAATATTGATTTTGCAGCACGCTATGGGGGTGAAGAGTTTGCAATCGTACTCCCAGAAACGGGCCTCTCTGCCGCACGTGATATGGCAGAACGTATATTGACACAAGTTCGCGGTGCAGCTTATCAGTTCAACGACCAGTCCATTGCCGTAACATTAAGTATCGGAGTAACGATTAGTCGCAATGATGATAAAACACCAGAAGCAGTACTATCTCGTGCAGACAAAATGCTATACAAAGCTAAAAGCGCGGGGCGAAATCAGGTAACTTGTTCAGATTAACTATATACGATCATGACGCCTTTTTAAGGCACTTCTACCAAATCAGCCATTATCCAGCCAGAGTCACCGACCGCAGTCTGCACCTGTAACCAGGTGCCTTTATAGCCACGAGCGACTACCGGCGTAGATTTTTTTAACATACTAACCATATTACCACTGTTGGTAGGCTGCTGCCGTAATTGGCTTTCTGCTTTTATGATCAATGGAATTGCGACTTTAAATGACGCCTCAGATATCGCATGTGTTTCCGGCTTCTTGTGGTTATCCATCAACATATTAATAAACTGTTTGGCCTGCTCTACCTGATCGGCTGCCACACTATATTCAGCCTGCTCGAACGAAGATGACGCAATATCGATCAATTGCTGTGATAGATGCTGTAGTGACAACTGATAATTGGGCCCGAATGTCGTCTCTAACTCATTCATTAAAATTTCAACTTCTGCAAGTAGTGACGCAACATCAGCCTCAGTAGCAAATCGTCGTAATTTTGTTTCGGCCAACACGACTTCGCTTGTAGTCTCCTGTAACTCTATTACCTGGCTTTTTTCATTTTCCTTTAATTGATTAATTTCGGCTTCTTTATCGGACAACACATGAAGCAGATGAACAATCAACTTCTGCTGCTCTTCCAATGATACTGATAATGAATCATCAGAAACAACAGGTGGAGGTAATGCAACTTCCACTACACCAGGTGACTGTTTCATTGCACAACCTGTGATAAATACACTTAACAGTGTCATAGCTATTATTTTCATCAGATATCGATAAATTACTACCATATAATAAACCTTATATTTAAGGACATATAATTATACTCAGCCGCGTTGATCTAAAAAACTACTAGCGTATTTTATTCACACGCGGCATACACTAACATATCTTTCGGCCCTTATATCGGTACTACTTATCAATATTGATCTATTATTATTTTAAATTAAAAGAAAATATTTATATTAATTAAAAGTAAAGCAACCATCCGTCCTCATATCCCTATTGCATGTTTAGACTATCTATACATATATTTTGCTTATTAATTAATGCAGGTTATCGAGCCACTCGAATGATCATCTAATTGAGCTACAAACTATATCACGCGCTTTACGTAGTAATTCGATACATCAATATTTAGGCGATTAATACCATTAGGACTATAAATGGCATCATTCAACTGTCGGTATTAACGCTGTCATTTCTTGTACTGATATTAATAGCGTGATCGGAACGGGCGGGCGATTTAGCATGTGATGCGAACCAATCATCCGATGACAACACTTGACTATTTATCTAAGGAACCTCTGATTTATTCACTGCTATCTAACATAGCTTTTCTATACGATTATTATTTATTTTTCGTTAGACGAATACCATCTTTTTCAATCACAATTACTTTCTGTTTATATAAAATACCGATGGCTTTTTTAAAGGCCCCTTTACTCATACCAAACATTTTTGAAATTAAGGCTGGATCAGACTTATCATGCACAGCCATAAAGCCATCGTTCTCATTTAACTGCTTTTCAATGAGCAGCGCATGTTTACTGCGATCTCCAGCGCCCCCCTGAAGGGTTAAATCAATTTTATTATCCGGACGAACCTGCTTAATAAATCCTTCTTTATACTGACCAAAGCTCAAACGCTCATGTACATCGTTCGTATATAGCACACCCCAGTGGCTATGATTAATGATCGCCTTAAAACCAAGATCAGTGGTGTTCGCAATAATCAAATTAACCGACTGTTTTTCCTTAAAGTCATGAGGTCGTTCATCATCCAGAAACTTATCTATTTTAGATGATGCTGTAATACGACCACTCGCTTTATCAAGGTATAAATAAACCAGATATGAACGGCCAGCCACCATCGGTACATGCTGCTCAGCAAAGGGAACCAGGATATCTTTCTCCAGCCCCCAGTCGAGAAAGGCCCCCACCTTGGTAATCGCCATGACGCGCAGGTAAGCAAACTCACCAACCTTAGCAAAGGGTGTTTCAGTCGTCGCCACTGGGCGATCTTCTGAGTCAAGATAGAGGAACACGTCAATGAAATCACCAATCGCCAGGTCATCCGCAGCATACTTACCAGGTAATAGAACCTCACCGAGGTTTGCGGCATCCAGGTAAAAACCAAAGTGAACGCTTTTCACCACTTCTAAACTATAATATTTGCCAACGGTAATCATTTATTATTCCGGTATGGAAAACTGAATGGGATATTATACAGTGCGATTCACGATCTGTGAGGGTTGATTACAATATGTAATCTAATAGCATATAACATTTGGCTAGCTTAGCTTACTTGGCGTGAGTCGCCTTAGAAGCAATATAACTACTAGATTTTATGAAAACGCACTAGTCGCAAACCATCGCTTTACCACTTTTGTATCCATGCGCTAATCGTTCTTTTTTATATTTTTTACATAGGTTTGTAAATCCTTTTAAAAAATCACTCAAAACCTGACCCTTTCCATGCCAGTTTAATGAAATGTTATCCCTTAGCTTCTTTGACTCTCTCCAGAAATTATCTGGAAATGCGATAGTATCGAATATTACATTAAACTCGACATAGTTAAGCTCTATTAATACAGATAATCTTTCATAATGTGATGCTACTTCTCTAAAATCAGTTAACTCATTCGAGTAATATATTTGCTCACCAGTTTTACCATCCAGGATAAGCTCTTCAATGTTATGAGTAGCTTCGCCAAACCTCGCGCTATCAAACAGTACCTGTTTTATTCTTATTTTAGAATTGATATCAAGTATATCAATCACATTACTTAATGCTTCTACTTTAATAGCATCCAGAGTCTGATTAGCTTTTTCAAGTGTTATATTCGCCCTGAACAAAGAATCTCGCACTTGAATAAGGCCCGCTATAACGCCGATAACCAGACTGATACATGTCAAAATAGCTGTTAATTTCGTAATGCTATTTAACTTCGTCTCATTCATAACATAGCCACCATTGCTTGTTTCGATCTAGGTTATAACTACCTTCATAAAGACTGATTCAAAAAATGCTGTTCAATCACTTCAAGTTGATCCTGTGATCGCAACACTTCATTAATCATTTCTCTCACCGCACCATCGCCGCCATTTGACATAGTCACCCATTCCGCATGCTGGCGTACATACGGTTGAGCATTTGCGGGTGCAACAAATAGTCCTACGTATGGCGCGCATGCGAGATCAACAATATCATCGCCCATATAAAGCACTTCGTCTGACTTTAAGCTGGCATCATCAATCATAACTTTTAGATGATCTACCTTATAAAGGTGGCCACTTTTATAGTAATCAAAATTAAGATCATTGATACGTCGTTCGACGGCCTTGCTAACGCGGCCAGTTAGCGCGCCAAATTTTAATCCCGCCTGCTGCGCCATCGTGATACCAAAGCCATCCTGTGTGCAAAAGCCTTTACATTCGCCCCCATCAGCAGTGTAAAGCACCATGCCATCCGTCATTACACCATCAACATCCAGTACAATTAATTTTATCTGCTGCATTTTATGCGCTATCGTCATTATTAATCCTGTGGTCTCAATATTATTTCATCTCTGAATGATGCCTGAATAATTTTTTCACGTCATCTCTTCAATAATATGTAATATGAATTGTGACCGGCTCTCTCAATGCATTCTCATAATTTTCTTTTTTTTACCGATTACATATGATTAACTACACTGGTCAATCTCAATATCTAAGTGGAGCGCCTTGCCTTATGGAAGCACATGCTCAGCCTCTTCTTATTTCAAATAGTGAAAGAATTGCGCATCTCGCAGAGCAGTTCCCACGCTGCGCGTTATATATAAAAGAACTTGAGTTACATCTTGATGCGAAGCCATTCTCTGCTGAACTCATTGAGTATTTAATCAAGGAATTTATTAGCAGTAATGATCCTTGCGCAGAAGAGATCCTCAAATCCGTTGAATACCTTAAGGATCAGGATCCACGTGAAGTCGTCCATGCAATCAAGAAAACTGCACGAGCAATCTATAATAATAAGATTAATGTTTTTGTCAGCTACAAAACAAAAGATGAATCGCTTGCTACTGCTGTAGTCAAAGCGATGCGGGGGGCCTCGTCTAAATTAGATATAACTTATGCGCATGATTTTTCAAGCCATAAGGATTATCATGAAAGGAGCCTGCGTGTTACACGCAATGCCCATTGGTTTATACTATTACTTCCTGATCCTGCTGAAGACTGGGACTGGGGCCTCTATGAAAGCGGGCTATTCCGTGCAAAAAAACTTCCGGGGGACCGTCTGATATGCATTCATCATGAAGATAGTTTAGTCCCAGTTAAGATCGGCAACATTGATGCTGTTCCAGCAACTCGGCAACATCTTATCCCATTCCTGCATAACCTTTTATGTGAACCGAACCCGCTTCCCGGCATGGACGCTATCAATCATAACACCATGATTGAACCCATTGCAGATATCATTGCTGATCAGATGTCCAGGCATATGACTCCGAAATCTGCGCTATTTATTAATTCATCGTCTAGTGTTATACCTCAAAAAATTAATATACTGGCCGCAGCCATGAATTTCGCATTACGGTTTCGCTGGGAGATAATTGAAAATCAACAACTTCACTCGACTTCAATGAATAATAAACTTGCGAAGGAGTTACGGGCATCACTTGATCGTATTATGCATGAAGGCAATGCCGGTGAAATTTTAAGCTCACCACTATTAAAAGCACAATTCGAGACTGATATGAGTAAAGAGGCTTTAGAATCTATCTGCCAGCAATGGCATCAACTCACCAATAAAAACAGAAGCGGAAAACTCGACATCGCACTGCATGAGTTGAATGGTACGCTCGTTTACGAATTGACCCAGGAATTTTTACCCATCAACAAGCGGCTACTTAAACTTATTTCTCAACGCCTAACAAAAGTACTAGAGTAATAAACAATTCGATTCGGGCTTAAATGCGCCTACTGCTGGCATTCGGTGATAATTTCAATCAACAATTTCTGTGCCAACGTGACTGTCTCAAGCTCTTTGAATAAAAAGATAAAGTAATCTTCTTCACGGTCATAGGTGATATTTGGCATCGATGCGCTTGTAACACTGTACTTAATCGTCGGTTTTGTTAGCGAAGCATAAATCTGATATTTGATATTGAGCCAATTGCCATCATCACGGTGAGCAGCGTGCATTTCAATGATTGGCAG
>CALZIG010000195.1 GCA_945787585.1 uncultured Gammaproteobacteria bacterium
CAGCATTGGCATACACCTGCAAATTCAGAGGAAGGTGCTAACAGTAAGGGGCTTGATCATTATGCAATGCAGATTCAGACCGATGAGAACGATGACGTCGTGTTGGTCATGAAAGTGGCTCGCCACGCCTTGAAACCAGTCTTTTATCATCAGTCCGGTGAACGTATCGGACAAGGTGAGCGCTGTGGTTTAATCCGTTTGGGGGGGCATCTTGAGGTACTATTACCTGCCAATACACGGGTTCAGGTGTCTGAAGGTGACCGCGTGATGGCAGGATCAGATATACTGGCATCATTGATTCGTGGGAATGTGCCTGAAGCGACTATTAATATGGCAGTGGAAACATGATGTTGAAGAGTGTGTCACATGACTGAAGAAAACCGAAGGCGTAAGGGGATCTACCTTTTACCAAATCTGTTCACCACGGCAGGACTCTTTGCCGGTTTTTTTGCGATTATTGCGGCCATTGATGGGCGCTTTGAAGCGGCTGCGATTGCCATCTTTGTCGCGATGATTATGGATGGCATCGATGGGCGACTGGCGCGTATCACCAATACCCAGAGTGACTTTGGTGCAGAGTACGATAGCCTTGCTGATATGGTCTCATTTGGACTTGCGCCTGCTTTGGTGATCTTTATGTGGTCGTTGAGCTCGATCGGCAAGCTGGGATGGGTAGCCGCGTTTGTTTATACCGCGGGTGCCGCGCTGCGTCTTGCGCGTTTCAATACCCAGTTAAACGTTGTCGATAAAGGATACTTTCAGGGGCTTGCTTCGCCGCCTGCCGCTGCATTGATTGTTGGCCTAGTGTGGGCCGGTGAGGAGTATGCGATTCAGGGCAGTGACGTGGCGATATGGGCCTTTATACTGACCATCTCTGCCGGGCTATTAATGGTGAGCAAGGT
The DNA here is from genome assembly GCA_945787585.1 of uncultured Gammaproteobacteria bacterium. Lineage (GTDB taxonomy): Bacteria > Pseudomonadota > Gammaproteobacteria > SZUA-140 > SZUA-140 > SZUA-76. The sequence continues at coordinate 903 of CALZIG010000195.1, forward strand.
GCGTTATCGCAGCTTCAAGGATTTTGATATCAAAGGCAAAGTGCCCTTTGTGACGATCTTTTTCATTGCGCTGTTGTTTGTTTTTGTCTCCACCAACCCCCCTTATATCCTGTTTTCGATTGCTTTTATTTATGCGGCTTCCGGCCCGATATTAACGTTATGGCAATTGCGGCAGCGTCGTCGTCTCCGGCAGCAGGGTACAGGCAATGATGCGAAAGATGACGGTAACGATAACACCGAGGTGTAACTCGAGGTGGGAAATCGGGCCATTTATTGCATCCGAATGACCTGATAGTATGCGGTGATTACCCTAATATCAGATTCATTACATCGTCTTATCTAAACGACACTATCCGGTTGTTTTATCTTGTCTGTGTCTCGGTTAAACTGGGTCATCAGACGGAGCAGCACAATGAATGCAAAAGAAAAACTAATCATCTTTGACACTACCCTGCGTGATGGTGAGCAGAGCCCCGGCGCATCGATGACGCAAGATGAAAAGGTGCGCATTGCCAGGGCGCTGGAGCGGATGCGTGTGGATGTCATCGAGGCTGGATTTCCAATGGCAAGCGCAGGCGATTTTGCCTCGGTGCAGGCGGTTGCCCGCGTGGTAAAAGAGAGCACCGTCTGTGCGCTGGCGCGTGCGCTGGATAAAGACATCGAACGTGCAGGCGAGGCGATCAAACCGGCCAGGTCAGGGCGTATTCATACCTTTATCGCCACGTCTCCGATTCATATGGAAAAGAAGCTGCGCATGAAGGCAGACGAAGTGGTGGAGCAGGCTGTAAAAGCGGTCAAATTGGCTCGGCAATATACCGACAATGTGGAGTTCTCGCCGGAAGATGCGGGGCGCTCGGAGCACGATTTTCTGTGTCGGATTATCGAAGCGGTGATCGATGCCGGAGCCAGTACCATTAACATTCCGGACACCGTGGGCTACAACGTACCCGAACAGTTTGGAGCCTTGATCGGCACATTGATTGAACGGACCCCCAATGCAGACAAGGCGGTATTTTCGGTGCATTGTCATAACGACCTGGGTTTGGCGGTGGCGAATTCACTGTCGGCCGTGATGCACGGCGCACGGCAGGTGGAATGCACCATTAATGGTTTGGGTGAGCGCGCAGGTAACGCCTCACTGGAAGAGGTGGTGATGGCGGTTCAGACACGTCAGGATCTCTTTTCCTGCAATACCACACTCGATACCACCCAGATCGTGCCGTGTAGCCGCCTGGTCTCGGGTATCACCGGCTTTGCGGTGCAGCCCAATAAGGCGATTGTCGGGGCTAACGCCTTTGCCCATGAATCGGGCATTCATCAGGATGGCGTTTTGAAGAGTCGTGAGACCTATGAAATTATGCGGGCCGAGGATGTCGGCTGGAGCGCCAACCGCATGGTGCTCGGTAAACATTCCGGGCGTAATGCCTTCCGCTCACGCTTGCAGGAACTCAATATCGTCTTTGAGACCGAAGAGGCGCTTAATGATGCCTTTTCACGTTTCAAAGATCTCGCGGATAAAAAGCATGAAATTTATGACGACGACTTGCAGGCGTTGGTAACACAAAGCCGTTCGGCGGGCGAAAGTGAACGCGTTAAGCTGGTATCCCTGAAGGTCTGTTCCGAGACTGGCGAGATCCCAGACGCGGCGGTGACTTTGTCATACGATGGTGTTGAGAAGAGCGTCTCGGCGAGTGGCAGCGGGCCGGTTGATGCCACTTTTAAGGCGATCGAATCTGTCGTGAATAGTGAAACTGAATTGCAACTCTATTCGGTCAATGCGATTACAAGTGGTACTGATTCACAGGGTGAAGTGACCGTGCGACTGGAAAAGGGTGGACGCATTGTAAACGGGCAGGGCGCTGATACAGATATTGTCATCGCCTCAGCAAAGGCCTATCTGAATGCAGTTAATAAATTACTCGAGCCGATTGAGCGTGCTCATCCACAGGTATAACCGTAGTATTAAATGATGTCGGCGCAGCAGCAATATCTGGAAGCGATGGGCATTGATGTGTGGCAGCGGCGTGATTTACCTGCCGATGCTATTGTTGAAACCTCACCACCTGAAACAGTTCCAAGTGAAGAAAAGCCTACTGTAACGATTCCTGTTGTCGCTGATGATGTTGGTATCATGGCATGGGATCGGCTGCGTAGTACAGTCGTCAGTTGTGAACTGTGCTCACTGCATACAACACGCACGCAGACCGTGTTTGGCCCAGGTGATCAACAGGCTCAATTGATGATCGTTGGTGATGCACCTGGGGTCGATGAAG
>CALZIG010000196.1 GCA_945787585.1 uncultured Gammaproteobacteria bacterium
AGGGGCCAGTGAACAGTTGCCCCTTGGGATCACCGATGATCTCTACATCACGATCCCGCGGGGTCGTTATGACAAACTCGACGCATCGATGAAGATCGATTCACACATCACCGCCCCCACCGGCAAAGGCAGCCAGCACGGTATTGTTGATATTTCACTGGAGGGAGAAACTATCGTCGAGCGTCCACTGGTGGCACTCCAGGATATCGAAGAAGGCAGTCTGTTTCAGCGACTCTCTGATGAGTTTTCACTACTGTTCGAATAATTATTTATGTCATCTATTAGCTATTTAAACGGTGTTTTTATGCCGGTGAGTGAAGCACGAATCTCACCGCTTGATCGCGGCTTTATCTTTGGTGATGGCATCTATGAAGTGATCCCGGCCTACGGCGGCAAACTGTTTCGTCTCGATGAACATCTGCGGCGCCTCGCTAATAACCTTACTGCAGTGAAAATGAAACCACCCCTCGCTACCGAAGCGTGGAAGCAGGTACTCAACGAAATCGTGTTACGTAACCTGCCCATTCACGGCAGCGAACAGTCGATCTACCTGCAAGTGACTCGCGGCGTGGCAGAGCGCGACCACGGTTTCCCCGATAGCCACGTTGAACCGACACTGTTCATTATGAGCACGCCGTTAAAAGCGCTGCCTGAATCGATCGCCAGAGAGGGTGTCGCGGCGATCACCCATGAAGATATTCGCTGGAAAAATTGCCACATTAAATGCACCTCACTGCTGGGTAATATTTTATTGCGCCAACAGGCCTACGATGAACATGCCGTCGAGGCGATCCTGATTCGCGATGGCGAGGTGACCGAAGGGGCGGCCAGCAATCTCTTTGCGCTCATCGACGGCATTCTGATTACGCCCCCCAAAGGCCCACTGCTACTGCCCGGCATCACCCGCGACCTGATACTCGAGCTGGCACAGCAGCACAACATCCCGTCATGTGAGGCCTTCATCACCCCCGCACAATTAAAGGATGCGGAAGAGATCTGGCTCACCAGTTCTACCAAAGAGATCCTGCCGGTCACGACCCTTGATGGGGTCGCGGTGCGCAATGGCAAACCCGGTAAAGTCTGGCAACAGATGACCCAGCACTATCAACAATATAAACAGCAACTACGTAACGCGTGACACAAGACTATGAGCGATGAAACAAAAGAGTCACTACTGGAGTTCCCATGCGAGTTCCCCATCAAGGCGATCGGTAAACATAGCGATGACCTTGACGCGCTCGTCTTCAGCCTGGTGCATAAACATGTACCCGAACTCAGCGAAGGGTCGGTGCGTACGCGCGCCAGCCGCAAAGGCAACTACGCCGCCATCACCGTGACCTTTACCGCCACCAGTCAGGCGCAACTCGACGCGATCTACTGTGATCTCAGCAGCTGTGAACAGATCACGATGGTGCTATAACGCTACTTTATGCCGTCGCTAACCCTCCGCATGCTCGGCCACCAGCCCTATGAAGGCTGCTGGCATGCGATGCAGGCCTTCACCGAAGCACGTAACGAAACGACCGCGGATGAAATCTGGTGCGTCGAACACCCACCGGTATTTACCCTCGGGCGCGCGGGCCGACGTAAGCATATCCACCATGTGGGCGATATCCCGATTATCCATGTGGACCGCGGCGGGCAGATCACCTACCACGGGCCGGGGCAGGTGGTGATCTATCTGCTGATCGATCTGCGTCGTCGCCAGTGGGGCATTCGTCACCTGGTCTCTCTGATTGAGCAGGCCATCATCGAGATGCTGGCTGCCCACCAGATCAACGCCGCCACAAAAGAAGGCGCGCCCGGCGTCTACGTCGAAGGGGACAAAATCGCCGCGCTGGGGATGCGGGTTAGAAAAGGGTGTACCTTTCACGGCCTGAGTCTCAACGTCGCGATGGAGATGGAACCGTTCACACGCATCGACCCCTGTGGCTACCCTGGACTCAATGTGACACAAACCTCCACGTTAAGCGCCCTCAATGATCCCGCACAGGCAGAAAGGGATCTGCTGGCACATCTGACACACTTGCTTGAATACGATACAATCACCACCTGCCAAACGTTGCCCTGATCAATTCCATAGAATCTGCCGCAACGCTTGAAGACAATCCCCTACTGTAGAGATGCATGCGCGATATGAGCGATCAAAAAACAGCCCCGCCCAAACGCAACCCACTCAAGGGTGAGTCCAAGGTGTCACGCATCCCGATCAAGATCGAACCGACCGTCAATCCGCTGCGCAAACCAAAATGGATTCGCGCCACCGCCGGCAGCACCCCAAGAGTAGCCGAGCTAAAAGCGATTCTCAAAGAGAACAAACTGCACACGGTCTGTGAAGAGGCGGCGTGCCCCAATCTCGGTGAATGTTTCAGCCACGGCACGGCCACCTTCATGATCATGGGCGACATCTGCACCCGACGCTGTCCTTTCTGCGATGTTGCCCACGGCAAACCAAACCCGCTGGATCAGGATGAGCCGTATAATCTGGCGAAAACGATCAAGGCAATGGGACTCGCTTACGTCGTAATCACCTCAGTCGATCGAGATGACCTGCGCGATGGCGGCGCCGCTCATTTTGTCGCCTGTATTCAGGCAGTGCGAGAACATTCGCCCTCCACTCGCATCGAGGTGCTGGTGCCGGACTTCCGTGGTCGTATGGATCGTGCACTGGAGATCATGACGCAAGCGCCGCCGGACGTCTTTAACCACAATCTTGAAACCGTGCCGCGCCTCTACAAGCAGGCACGCCCCGGCGCGGATTACCTCTGGTCACTCGACCTGTTACAGAAATTCAAGGAACAGCACCCCGATGTCCCGACCAAATCAGGCTTGATGCTGGGCCTTGGCGAGACCATCGATGAGATTCATCAGGTGATGTACGACCTGCGCGCACACGACTGCAACATGCTCACCCTCGGGCAATATTTACAACCCAGCAAGTTCCACCTGCCGGTGGCGCGCTACGTTGAACCCGCTGAATTTGATGAACTCGCCGTCGAGGCCGATGGTATGGGATTTGCCAATGTTGCCAGTGGCCCGATGGTGCGTTCCTCCTACCATGCCGATCTACAGGCGGCAGGAAAATCGGTCAGCTAACGGCTTTCGTCCACGCTCAAAAATCCAAACCTGGCCCGAAAATTGATGAGTCGATGTGATGCCACATTAATTAAGTGGTTTATTACTACTCACTTCTGATGCATCATTAACTGATGTCATCCCGGCATTTTTTGATTTTCCCAGGAGGGTCAAACCATGAGCCACGCTTTTACCACGCTCCCTAGCAGCACCATCGCCCCCAACACACTATTGAAGCGCCCGACACAGGCAAGACGTCTCAACGTATCACTCGATGATGACGCGATACTTCTGATGACGGACTTCGAACGCGTTACACCGATTACCATTTCAGCGGCGCTTCCGATACAGGTTGCCAACGATAAAATGATCGACTACGGCGTGCGCCTGCTATTCGTCACCGATGGCGACGACATCATTCAAGGACTGATCACTGCCAACGATATTCTCGGAGAACGCCCGATCAAACATATCCAGCAGCATGGCGGTAACTTCAATGAAATTATCGTCAGCGATATTATGACTCAACAGACTGAGCTTGAAGTGATCGACTTTGACGATCTTAACCGCGCATCAGTAGGCGAGGTCGTTGAAACCATGCGGGCATTCAACCGACAACACGCACTGGTCATAGAACAGGAGATGGGACAAAGCTCTATTCGTGGGCTTTTGTCGACAACCCGCATCGGCCAGCAACTCGGTATCGATGTCGCACCGACTAACCGCGCGCGTACTTTTCAGGAGCTTGAATCGGTGCTCGTGTCTGCAGCGTAAAATAGAAACGATAATATTAAGGGCGTGTTAAAAATCGGATTCGATTTACAACACGCCCTTAATCGCATTCAACAGCGTTAAACAGGATTGAGATACCGTGTCGTCACTCGCTTGCGACTCAATCTGCTCAGCATAGATCGCAACCTTATCTGATATTCCTTTGCGATTGATTTTATTACCGCTATCGATAATTCTCAGCACATTGTTACCCAATGAAATGATCTTTCGCTGCAACGCCGCTTCATTATTTTTATCGACAGTTTCCATCGACTGACTGTGCTGAGATTCAACTGCGCTCACAGCCGCTAAATGACATCGGAGTGTCTCTACTTTATCTTGTACTATCGTCACTGCAGCGATGCCTATCTGAAACGCGCCGACCCCTTATCCAGACTTCTTTTATGAAACAGCCGCTCATTCAATCCGGCATTAATTTTAACATCGGTCACCTCTAGCACTGTACTCGCCTGCGTCTCAGGCACAACAGCCTCTACTCTCTTCCAGAGCCAGAAATCTTTCTGTTGCTGCCATTCGATTTTCATATCGAGCTGCATGTTGTCATCCGCACCATAAAACTGAATACGACTAATGCGCACCCCTTCTTTATCAACCCAGCTCACTCTTCTTGTCGGCGAGGCACTACCACCATGATTATGGTGCCCACCATGACTATGGTGTGCCGGCCGGCTGTCGATTAAATAGTGCAGTCGATCATTAAATAGTTTTTCTTCAAGTAAGTTATGGTGATCAAGCTGCGGTGGGCGCGGCTCAAGATGCTCATGCGTCAGCAGTGAACCGGCAAACTCATCCTCATCATTGGAACCCTCATTATCACGCGGCACAATGCGACGTGTCATGCCCAGTTCGGGCAGGTAGATCCACTCATCATTTTTTTCATCACTGCCGATGGGGTGCAGCCAGCCCAAGTAAGCAATGCCCTGACGCGCAGGCGGTGATTCGGTAAAAAAGATCGCCTTGTTGTCGTAACCATCTTTTCCCTTCATGTCTTTCCACACCATCGTGTAGGCAGCGTGCTGTGTCTTCTCACCGGGCTGAATAAAACTGAAATTCAGTGTGGCCACCTGATCCGAGACACGTGGGGCCTGATACACTTTTTTCATGATGGCGGTCGCGTCCGGCTCAGCCGCATACGCGACATTACTCAGCAATAGCAGCATAATACTCATGGGTGTTATCAGATAGTTCACTGGCGACCTCTCTCGTGTTAATGACACATACTATTTATATAGTCGGCCAGGTGGTCATTTCTTACAGCCCGGTCACTTCAAACGCTACAATCGTCCGCGCGCATCCAGCATCGAAAAACCGATTAACCCGAGTTCAACATCTTTGGTCAGCGCGATCACTTTAAATAACTCTCCCATCTCCTGGGGCATAGTTAACGTTTTCACTGCCTGCGCCTGCATCACCTGCTGCTCATGAGTAGACTTTTCAGCGACGACGGCCAGCGCATCCATCAGCCCCGCCCCCAAAAGAAAATGCGCCTGCGTGGTGTAACCGGCGACATCGAGCCCGGCATCGACGGCACTCTCGGCAATCGCCGTAAAATCGACATGCGCGGTGACATCCTGCAATCCCGGCAGTATCAGTGGATCACTATGCGCCTGATGTTGATAGTGGCACATCACGGTGCCTTCGTTACGCTCTGGAATGTAATACTCGCGCCGTGGAAAACCGTAATCAATCAGCAGTACCAGCCCCTGCTCAAGTATTGCGGCGATACTGCGCACCCAGTCTGCCGCGGCAAGATTAATCTCTGATAGATACTCGCTGTCGAATTCCTCGCGACCACATTCATCGATAATATGGGCAACGGCATCTGCCAGTCTTGCATCACTCAATTCACCATCACACCATGTGAG
>CALZIG010000197.1 GCA_945787585.1 uncultured Gammaproteobacteria bacterium
ATACAGCGGCGATGAGCTTAAAGGCCTCGTCGTCACCTCTGGTGAACGCGGTGAAATACATGCAGACAAAGCAGAAATGCTGCGTAACATGTTTGACTTCGACCAGCGACATGTCGGGCGCGTAATGCTCCCTCGCACCTCACTTATGCTACTGGACATCAATCATGATGCCGAACATAACCTTATTATTATTCGTGACAGTGGCCATTCTCGTTTTCCATTGATCGACAGCGTAAATGAAAATGCAATCCTCGGCATTATCCTCGCCAAAGACCTGTATGCCGACATGCTCCGTGATGATAAAGCCCCCTGGTCTAATTTACGTCGTTACTGCCGCGAACCCTTAATCGTGTCCGAATTCCAGAAAGTTTCCCGCCTGTTTAGTGACATGCGCGCCACCCGTGCGCACATGGCACTGGTGGTCGATGAATATGGCGAACTGATCGGGCTGGTCACCCTTGAAGATCTACTCGAAGAGATTGACGGCGATATCGAGGATGAAACCGATTTAAGCACGCGCAATTACACCATTACCGCTATGGCCGAAGATCGCTGGGAGGCGGATGGACTGCTCTCATTATCCGATGCCGAGCGCATTATTGGCCTGATCGTACCCACTCAACTCGATGCCAACACGCTTTCTGGTCTGTGTGTCGCCACGCTGGGCGAACTACCGATGGTCAATGACGAAATCATTGAATATGGCTATCGCTTTACCATGCTGAGTGTCGAAAACCATCGCGTGGGAACACTCCTCATCGAGAAATTGCCCGCGACATCTAACAGCGAACAACGTCATGAACCCTCACCGACTCATTGAGCGCCCAGCCATTTTACTCGATTACCCTCACACGCAGCGCCATTGTGAACACCTTACCTATTTATGAATACGATTTCAGCGCGGCTAGCCATTCTCTCTAAGCTCACCGAGATCGACCTGATACTCAAACTGACTCAAGGCCGCTTTTATCAACGCCGCCTTGGCACTGCGCACCGCATAGACCGCGTAGGCAGTGCGCTCGATCGTCGGTGCATCCTGTACGATATGCAATCGCCCGGCGGTTACCTCATCAGCCACCATCCTGGCAGGAAGATAGGCGCTGCCACCAATGCTCGACAGATGCGTCAGCGCAATCCCGGCCTGCCCTACGCGAATATGCGGCTCCGGCGCATCCGGGAACAGCCGCCGATGTTCTACTGCGTGTGCCAGGCCCCAATCAACCATCAGGTACTCACCATTCAACGCCGCCTCGCTATCAATCTCCGCCTCACTCGAGACCAACACCAACTGCACCAGCGCCACTTTACGCACATGCAGCACTTCAAGCTGTGCAGGTTCAAGCATAAAGGCCACATCCAGCAAACCGTCCAGCAGTCGTCGCGTCAGCAGGTCCGGGGTATGGCATTCCGCAATCATCGCTACCTCCGGCATCGCTCGCCGCACGCTCACAAACCACTCCTGCAATGCCACGTCCCACAGCCGCACACTGCCACCAATCGCCAGCTGCTCGGCAGCGCCGCCAGCCGACACGTCCTGACGCGCCTTACGCCAGCCCGAGAGCAGCAGATCCGCATAGCGCAGGAGACGGTGCCCCTCCGGAGTGAGCTGGATATCACGTCTCACCCGATCAAACAGCTTCACCCCCAATATCGATTCCAGCTGCTTAATGCGGGCGCTTACTGCCGCCTGCGTCAGATGCAGGTGCCCCGCGGCCTCTCCAAAATGGCGCGTTCGGTTCACCTCTAAAAACGTTCTAAGCAGTTCAATATCCACCGCACAATGATAAATAATTTTTTAATTATCGACAAATATTATTAGTTTTATTTGTTGATTAACACCCCTTAAAGTGCCCATCCAGGTTTGATACAGGACAATCCTTATGGAGAGCACAATGCGAACAACTTGCGCTAACGCACAATCAAGCGAGCACAATACTGGCCACGACATGACCATATGGTCGGACGATGCACTGATTCAACAGGCTCTCGACAAGCAGGCAAATGGTGATAACGCCTTCGCTATCTTAATTGAGCGCCATCGTCGCTGGATACTTCGCGGCTGCCTGTTCCGCCTGGCAAACCACCACGATGCGGAAGACGCCACGCAAGACGTGATCATGCGTGTTTACGCCTGCCTGCATCAGTTTCAGGGAAGAGCAAAATTCAGAACGTGGCTCAACACCATTATTGTGAACTACTGCAACACCTTCGCGGTGCGTCGCGCCAAGTACGTCACGCGTGATCATATCGAACAGTTGATCGAAATCCATCAACAGGAAGAAGAAGTCGTCGTCACACCACATGAGGCACATGCCGAGCAGGCGCAGATTAACCAGGCCCTACTGTCACTATCAGACAACGCCCAGCAGGTGCTGCGTCTACGGTTCTATATCGGCTACTCGCTCGAGGAGATCGCGGACCACCTTCAGCAGTCACTCAGTGATGCCAAAGCGCGGCTTTATCGTGCCATTGAACAGTTTAAACATTTATACATTCGATTAGAGGATGGCAAATACATCGCTTGCGCTCGATAAAGTCACTACAGCGCAACAGCATTATTGAAAATGAAGGTTCGTTTTAGCGGGAAAGCCATTACATTTAATCTCTTTCCGGCATTCACCGGGGTGCAATGCCCCGGTCTTTTTACTGTCTGCCAACGCTTTTCAATGCCACTAGTTTCGAGATAGCACTACTGCTATGACTTTTATAACTGGATAATAGCTCTGGTGACTGAAAAACCTCTTTCAGCATCTCCTGATTTACTTGAATTAGTCCTCGCTTAGGCCTGTCGAGGTCAATAATAATAAATACAATTAATGTAATTAAAAAAGAGACCAGCGCAACCGGTGCAAGAACACGCTTACCTCCTAACCCACTGGAATACCCAAGTATTCCTCCCGATGATACAAACACGATAAAAAGCAGCATAAGCACCACTTCCGGCACATGCATTTGCAATAACGCATTGCGCTTACCCTGGCTATCAAAAACATCGTTGAGTGACTTAATAAAAGCCCCGGTCGTTACGGGACGAGGATCATCATTGGCAGCTAAAATAGCCAACGCCCATAATTTATCCTGCAAGCCCGAAATCACCTGCTTTAACTTTTTCCGTTCATCATGCTTTGTCAGGTCAATTTGACCCACCGTAATACGTAAATCAACATACTGCTGAAATAGTTCATTCACATCATGCTGGTATTTTTCTGGCAGTAATTTCACCCGTAACACGGCAGTCCCAATCGCATTTGCTTCATCAATCACAGCCATGCTTCGATGGTCGAAACGCTGCATTGACATACTAAAGGTAAATCCTAGTAGCAGCGCCAAAAGACCCAATATACTCGCCTGAATAGAACCGGTCAGTGACTTCATTTCATCATCAGTTTGCGACTGAATAAAACGCCCAATCCGAAAACCTATTTCATTAAAAAAGATGATCACAAAAAACAGCGTGACGGCGATTGCGATACTACTATGGCTATAAAGAAATTCTTGTTCATTCATGATGATCTTTAACTCACACGCTCATTACAGATTAATTTTTATGCAGGATATGTTAATAAAACATCATCCACCGCATAACGCCTTCAATTACATTACGGTCGGCATGAGTTTAACATTAATAAATAACA
>CALZIG010000198.1 GCA_945787585.1 uncultured Gammaproteobacteria bacterium
GCTGGTCAATCGCCCCTAACATCTCACGCACCTCAGCCTCATCCAACTTACCGGCCCCGTAAGCAATCGCCTGATCCAGCAGACTCAGGGCATCGCGCATGCTGCCATCCGCCGAGTACGCTAATAATTTGAGCGAGGGAAGTTCGAACGCGACCTTTTCTTCACCCAACACATAAGCGAGATGATCGATGATTAAATTTTGTGGCAATCGTTTCAGATTAAACTGTAGACAGCGCGACAGAATGGTCACCGGCAGGCGTTGCGGATCGGTGGTCGCGAGGAGAAATTTCACATGCGGTGGTGGCTCCTCCAGCGTCTTCAACAGGGCGTTGAAACTGTGGGTCGAGAGCATGTGCACCTCATCGATCAGATAGACCTTGTAGCGCCCGCGTGTCGGCGCGTACTGCACATTTTCGAGTAGCTCGCGGGTATCTTCAACCTTGGTGCGCGAGGCCGCATCGACCTCAATCAGATCGATGAAACGCCCCTCATCGATCTCATGACACGCACTGCACTGACCACACGGTGTGGAGCTGACGCCGGTTTCACAGTTCAGCGATTTGGCGAGGATTCGCGCAATGGTCGTCTTCCCGACACCGCGGGTGCCAGTAAACAGAAAGGCGTGGTGCAGACGGTCATTATCCAGTGCATTAATAATGGCGCGGAGCACATGCGTCTGCCCCACCATCTCAGCGAACACCTTTGGCCGCCACTTGCGCGCAATGACTTGATAACTCATAAGATTATTTTTCTGGCCCACGCCTGCTCATCCATCGAAGCAGACCATTCTACCTTAAATCATGGCCACCAATACAGATCAAGCAACTCATTGTAGTTTGGCCCGAAACTGTAATCGTTTTGATTCATTTTAATTTGTTCGAGTACAAGAAAAAGCGTGTAGTTTTTACGCGTAAATGAGCGCTATTGGTGCAGTAAGTAGGGCAAATTAAAACGAATCAAGACGATGATAAAATGGTGGCGACCCGTACCCACCACACCCCGGCACACGGGACCACTGCTGCCGCTGCTCCCTTCCAGGCCTGACGGGGTTCACAGTTTACCGTTGCGAGGGGGCCGATACAGGCCACCATAAACTTTCAAATGGCGGAGAGAGAGGGATTCGAACCCTCGGTACGCGCAAACGTACACACACTTTCCAGGCGTGCTCCTTCGACCGCTCGGACATCTCTCCTTTCAATCTTCGCGGACGCTCCACGAGACAAGGCGCAGAAGGGTAAAGCAGGCGTCTCTGCTATGCAAACAATAATTTAGTTTGTATATTGATTAACAGTTGACAACTTTACCAAAGCCCTCCCCCGCCATGGTTTTTATCTCGATTAAATTCAATAACTTGGGAAATACTACCGCCATAAAACAAAATCAAATGGACAGGGTCAATTTTTCGTCGAAAATTTAACCATAAATTTCATAGCGTTAAAAAACACAACCCCCATCAGGCAAATAATTGCCTTTGCGATCATATTCAGATCGGATAAAATGTGACGTACTTGGCAAACGGGCAATTTTGTTTACACCGGGCAATACCTCCCGTAGCCATCACGACTGAGTGACAGAACATCGTTGAAAGATAAAACGCTGAATATGAAACAAAATCGATCACAGTACTGGCTTTACCATCGCGTTATCAGCCTGATGATAGCGGCGGCTGTCGGCTTGACGCTGACAGGCTGTGCTGAAACCCCTTCGACGCTCGAACAGGTCAAGAGCCAGGGTGAACTGGTGATTGTGACACGCAACAGCCCAACCACCTATTACGAAGGCCCCTTTGGCCCGACTGGCCCTGAATACGATCTTGCGAACCTGTTTGCCAAACATCTCGGCGTCACGCTACAGGTCAAGACCGCCGCCAGCCTCAACGATATCATTCCAATGGTTGCACAGCGCGAAGCCCACTTCGCGGCGGCAGGCCTCACGGTCACCAACGAACGCAAAAAGCGCATCCGCTTTACCTCGGCCTATCAGAGCATCTCACAGCAGGTGGTCTATCGCTCTGGCGATACGCGTCCCACAACCCTGCATGATATAGAAGGTGGTGAGATGGAAGTGATCGCAGGCAGCAGTCATGCCGCACGCCTGCGCAAAGTCAGCATGCAATACCCAGCACTCAACTGGTCCGAGAACAGTGACATCGGCAGTGATGAGTTGCTATCGAAAGTCTGGAATAAAGAGACACGTTTTGCGATTGCCGATTCTAATGAGGTGTTACTGAACCAGCACTTTTATCCTGAGCTCCGCGTGGCATTTGATCTCACCGGCCCACAAAAACTGGCGTGGGCCTTTCCGATGGGTGACGACTACAGCCTCTACCTTGAAGCGCAGCAGTTCTTCAGCAAGATCAAGAAAAATGGGCAACTGGATCAAATCATGGAGCGCTACTACGGCCATATTCAGGATTTTGATTATGTCGGCACACGTAAATTCATGCGCCATATCGACAAACGCCTGCCCCGCTTTATCGAACACTTTAACGATGCATCGGAACAGAACAACATTGACTGGCGTCTGCTAGCCGCGGTCGGTTATCAGGAGTCACACTGGAATCCTCGTGCGATCTCGCCAACCGGTGTGCGTGGCATCATGATGCTCACCCGTGCGACGGCGGCAGATATGGGATATACCAACCGTATCGAACCACGCAACAGCATTCTGGGTGGCGGACGCTATCTCGCGCAACTGATTAAACGGCTACCAAAACGCATTCAGGATCCTGACCGTACCTGGTTTGCACTCGCGGCCTACAATATTGGGATGGGGCATCTGCATGACGCCCGTATTATCACCGAAAAGCGAGGCGGCAATCCGGACAAATGGATCGATGTAAAAGATAGCCTGCCTCTGTTGATGAAAAAACGCTGGTATAAAGAGACCAAATACGGTTATGCACGTGGTAATGAAGCGCTCCGCTATGTTGAAAACATCCGTAATTATTACGATATTCTGGTATGGCGTTCAGAGAACAGCAAACTCCAGCCACCACTGAAGGTCACTCAGGCAGAACCGGTGCAACAGGTTAAGCACTCTGTCATCGGGCACGGTATTAAGGCAATGCCCGCGGTGATGTAACCCCGTTCACTGGCAAAACCACTCTCAACGCCGCTGCCTGAAAAAATTACGTAGCAGCGTCCCACACGGCTCAGCCAACACCCCACCCTCGCACACCACGTTATGATTAAAGGCACCGGGTTGCAGCAGCTCAAAGGCGCTCTCCACTGCGCCTCGCTTTGGGTCATGCGCACCAAATACCAGGCGCGCCACGCGTGCATGTGCAATCGCACCGACACACATCACACACGGCTCAAGCGTGACGTACAACGTCGAGTCACACAGGCGATAGTTTTCAAGCGCACTACCCGCCGTGCGTAACGCCACCACTTCTGCATGCGCGGTCGGGTCATGCAACTCTATGGGACGATTCCACCCCTCAGCGATCAGTTCGCCACCGCTGACCAGTACCGCGCCCACCGGCACCTCGCCGTCATCCTGCGCGCGCGCGGCCAATCTCAGCGCATGCGCCATCCACTGCTGATCAATTTCTGCCTGGTTATCCATCGTCCTCAACACACCTCAAAATCGGGCAGGACACCATACCGACTTTTCAACACGGGCACCACAGCCGCCGCACCGATGAACCAAAACAGCCCTCCTCACTGAAACGCTGCACTGCAAGTGGGCAAATTAAAAGCATCGACTCCTGAAAAAAACCGTTAACCATTGTTTTTATTTAAGTTATTTAGGTGGCATACCAATTGCTTTAGATCATTCAAGACCAAATCAAGAACACTCATTACCACTATCGCAGCGGAGCGACTACCATGTCTTCGACAGACAATACCGACCATTCTAAATTTACGCTATTTGGATTCTCAGGCAAGACGCGCATCTTGCATCTCACCTGGTTCGCCTTCTTCATGACATTTGTGGTGTGGCTCGGCCTCGGCCCGATGATGCCCTTTATCAAAGAGGCGCTGTCACTCACCGATCAACAGGCCAAAGTGCTGCTGATTTTAAATGTGGCGCTCACCATTCCGGCACGTGTCGTAGTCGGCATGCTGGTCGATAAATTTGGGCCGCGCATTATGTTCAGCTCGATACTGGTACTCGGGGGTTTAATCAGCATCGGCTTTGCATGGGCCGAAAGCTACGAACAGCTCGCAATGATGCGCTTTCTCTCTGGTTTTATCGGTGCCGGTTTTGTGGTGGGTATCCGCATGATCAGCGAATGGTATCCCGCCCGACAGACCGGCATTGCACAGGGCATCTACGGTGGCTGGGGTAACTTTGGCGCCGCCGGCGCCGCCATGACACTGCCACTGATCGCAACCAACATTGACGGTGCAGACGGCTGGAGAATCGCTCTCACTGTGGCCAGCATCGCCACCATCGCCTACGGTATTCTCTACTATCGTAGTGTTACCGACACCCCCAAAGGCTCCACCTATTTCAAACCCAAAAAGAGCGGCGCGATGGAGATCACCAGCACATCTGATCTCGCGCTCTACTTATTGATGAACATCCCACTCTACCTGGCACTCGGCGTACTGGCATGGAAACTCTCACCGGCGCAAATGGGGCTGATCGGACAAGGCACCACCTACGTCATCTATGCCGTTCTCGCTGCTACATACATATTACAGGCATGGAAGATCTGGCACATCAATGCTCACATACTGAGCAAACCGGTACCGCAATTACATCGCTATAAATTCAAACAGGTGGCGATTCTCGACTGGGCCTATCTGGTCACGTTTGGCACCGAACTCGCCGTCGTCTCAATGCTGGCGATGTTTTATGTCTCATGGTTTGAACTCCCCAAAATCACCGCGGCACTGCTGGCTGGCATCTACCCATTCATTAACCTGGTGGCACGCCCCGGCGGCGGCTGGTTGAGCGATCGCATCGGTCGTAAACTGACTCTGATCATCGTCTTCGCAGGCATTACCCTCTGCTACCTGATCCTCGGCATGGTCGAAAACAGCTGGCCGGTATGGCTGGTTGTCGCGATGACGATTATCGCCGGCATCTTTTCTAAAGCCGGTTCCGGCGCGGTATTTGCGATGGTGCCACTGGTGCAACGGCGCATGACCGGACAGATCGCCGGCATGGCCGGTGCCTATGGCAACGTCGGTGCGGTGACCTTTCTCACCGTCAACTCATTGGTCGATTACGACCAGTTCTTTCTCTTCATTGGCATCGTCGCGGGCTTTGTCTTTGCACTCATCCTCTTTTTTCTTGAAGAACCTCAGGGGCAGATCGCTGAAACCATGCCGGATGGGACGGTGCAGATGATCGACGTCAAATAGCAGTTGTCTCGCAGCAGCCGGCTCAGTCGCGGGCTCAGTCCTGGGTTCAATAGCGAACTGACCCACTGCATTTTTTCTGTATTTGAGGCAACATCGACCTATGACGACATCACTCAGCATCAACGCCGGCCAATATAGTGAAAAAGGCAACAAACCTCAGAACGAAGACTCCTGTGGCATCATGGTGCCCGAAGAGCCCACCCTCACTACCAAAGGGGTCGCGATCATCATCGCTGATGGAGTCAGCAGTGCCGAAGGGGGGCGCGAAGCGGCCGAATCCTGTGTCCGCGGTTTTCTCAACGACTACTTCAGCACACCGGAATCGTGGACGGTTAAATCTTCGGGCCAGCGTATTCTCGGCGCATTGAACCACTGGCTCTATAGCCAAAACCAGCGCACCGGCGCGACTGCGCAAAACCTGCTAACGACGATGAGTGCTGTCGTCATCAAATCGACCACCGCCCATCTCTTTCATGTGGGCGATAGTCGCATCTATCACATGAGCCAACAGGGCGACCTGGAATGTATGACGCGCGACCACCAGACCTGGGGCAGCAATGAAAAAGCCTTTCTCAACCGCGCAATGGGAGCGGATTCACTGGTCGAGATCGACTATCGTAATCTACCCATCGAAGCAGGCGATCGCTTCTTACTTACCACCGATGGGGTGCATGAATTCGTCAGCCATAAAGCGTTGACTGCTACCCTGCGTGAGCTGCGTGGCCAACCCGAACGCGCCGCAAAGACGCTCGTGCAACACGCATTAGAAAATGGCAGTGAAGACAACGCCACCTGTCAGGTGATCGATATTGACCAGCTACCGCAGCAAAATGAAGAGGAGTTTTTTCAACACCTCACGGATCTACCCTTTCCACCTCCCCTGGAAATAGGCATGGTGCTGGATGGTTACAAGATTGTGCGCGAGCTACATGCCAGTAATCGTTCGCAACTCTATCTCGCCATCGACACGGATACCGAATTAATGGTGACGATCAAAACACCTTCAGTCAACTTCGAAGATGATGCGGAATATATCGACGGCTTTCTGCACGAAGAGTGGGCGGGCAGGCGCATCAATAACAATCATGTACTGAAAGTGCTCGAGCCAAAACAACAACGCCGCTTTCTCTACTTCGTTACTGAGTATATCGAAGGGCAGACACTACGCGCGTGGATGGATGATAATCCGGCCTGCACGCTCGCTGAAGTGCGTAATATTATTGAGCAGATAGCGCAGGGGCTGCGAGCATTTCACCGCCTGGAGATGCTACATCAGGATCTGAAACCGGAAAACCTGATGATCGATCTTCATGATACCGTTAAAATCGTCGATTTTGGTTCAACCCGTATCGCGGGTATTCAGGAGATCAATGCGCCGATCGAACGCGGGCAACTTCTCGGCACACTGGACTACGCTGCGCCGGAATATTTTCTGGAGCAAGCCACCACCAATCGCGCCGATATCTTTTCGCTCGGCGTCATCGCATACGAAATGCTTAGCGGTGGAAAACTTCCGTACGGGAAACCCCTGTCAAACAAAACGCTCAAACATATCTCATACATACCCGCCAGAAATCACAGCCCATCACTCCCCCTGTGGGTCGACGGTGCCCTTGAAAAGGCGACACACCTCAATCCGGAGCGACGTTATCAACTCCTATCCGAATTCATCCATGACATACAGAAGCCAAATAGCGCGCTAATCAAAAAAGACTTTCAGCCACTCATTCAGCGCCACCCTATTGCATTCTGGAAAGGACTCGCCATCCTCTCAATAGTATTAAACCTGATCTTATTGATATCGTAACTTCGCATAGTCATGAGTTAATAATTCACGTTAAGTATCACGAGTAATTACAACACCAGAGATTAACAGCAAGTTTCTTGGTACACACCTCAGATTAAGCGATCATCAAACCATTTTTACTAGATTAGTTCGCCATTACCTTATAAGATAATCGCCTTTATTTGGTCTGAAACGATCATTAAATTTTCAATAATTATAAAAGGCCACTGATGGCCTTAAAATATCAACACAACAGGGGGAGCTAACAATGGCACTGGGTAAATTCAAACAAGCCAGCATCATTCTGGCACTGGGGTTATTTTCTGCAAGCAGCATCGCAGCGGAAGGCCACGGCAAAGGACATGACAAGATAAGTTCGAAAGCAGAACATGGCGATGGTAAAGCCTGCGAAGGGTTTGGTCCGCAAACACCCCGCGACATCGACAACCTCGGCGGCACCAACAAGCGCATCTTCTCACTAGCGCCTGCATCGACTGAAATGAACCTGTGTAACATCCACTTTCACGAAAATGCAGAACACAAAAGCAAAGAGTTCTCAATCTATGCGGGCGATGGCGATCACGGCTACAACAGTGGCTACCAGTGCGCCATCAGCAAAGAGCTGAGCGACGCTGAGTTAGCGCCAACCAAGGGCGCCATCTGTGAAGGCAAGCATGGCGATCTACAGCCTGGCGACACCATCGAAGTCCACTGGGTGCACACTTCATGTGATGTTAAACCAGGCGCGGGCCTCGGCTCATGTCTATCAGACTCATGCGCTACTCCTAACCTGCGTGTTGAAACTCAGGTATTCACCCTCGTGAATGACTCTGATGCGCTGGACTTTAACGATCTTGATTACGACGGCAACATGGTCAACGGCTACCACCAACCAAAGGCGATACCAAGCAACACCGGCAAGCCTGTTGAATTTCTGGGTTCTACCACCGGTCCAAAATACAGCGAACAGTCTTGTTCACCACTACAGGTGAGCTGGAGTGTGCGTCCACAGTGCGCCAAGCTCGACATCAACACTGTCGGTGAATGGTGCAAAGATAACGCCTTTGATGAAGACCATGCACACGGCGTGCGTAAACTGGTTGTCAATCCGAAGCTGCTGTCTACGATTAAGTAACATCAAGGATGCGTCAGTAGTCTCACTGCTGACAATACTGCCATCATAGTTAAAAGGGAGGGAGCGACTGACTGGTCGCCCCCTTTTTTATTGTCTTCGTGACAATAATTTCCAACGCAGTAGCGAAGGTCAATTATAGAACTGACCTATTGCAGATAAACAGATCAGCGTGATTAGACATAATAATCCATCTTTCCTCCCCGCTGATCATCACCGCCCCCTTTCACCACGGCCCCCACAATGCCCTCCAACTTCGCCTGGCGACTCTTCACCTGTTCATCACGCGTATCACCTGTGATCTCAATCGGCTCGTCTGATTCACCACCCTGCTTAGCCGGATCACTCTTAGCCGTGCCTTCCGCTGCCTGCGCTTCAGCAATGCGTTGCTGGCCAAGTTCTGCACGAGCCTCGTTTGCCATCGCATTGGCCGCGGCGGCGACCTGTCGATCCTGCGCAGAGGGCTCAGCCGGTGCCAGCGCAGCGCGTTGAATCAATGCAGCGGCGCGCAACGTTGCCTCTGGATCACCCTGCACAGGTGAGGTGTCGATCCCGACTTCACCACCTACCGCATAGCGTTTACCATCTGGGCCTTGTGTATAACTGAAACTTGCACCACTCGTTGCGCGACTACCCGCAGCGGCAAGGTGCGCCTGCTCATGCGCACGTACTTCCCGGTCTCGCTGTGCAAGGCTTTCGACTTCGCGTAGCTCTTCTTCACTCAGCAGCTCATGACTTTTTTGATTCGATTGTTCCTGTTCTTTACCCTGCCCCTGACCATCCCCCTTTTCATTCAACTTCCCTTCATGACCAACATCCTGCTTTGTGTCTTGTAATCCGTTGCTATTACCGCTCTCACCACTTTGTTGCACAACGCGCGCGTCAGGAATTGGCGCGACCTTGCGATTCTGTATTACCGTACTTTCGGGTGATGAGTCCGGTGATTTTTGTGGCCGAGTCGCCTCATGATTGAGTATCGGCACTTGTGAAGGGTGTGAGTTAATGATCATGATGGTAAGATTTTAAGGGTGATGCACTCCAATAAAATGAGGCTTATACCCTTTATATATCGGCCGCTAAACATTATTTCATTCAAATCAACAATCTAAAATAACTTCGCTAATACAACATATTAGCATTGTACGAAATTATACTTGATAAAATGACCATATGGACATATAGTTCAAAACATGAATGAAATTACTCAAGAAAATATACAGGCCGCGAGTGAAGGGCTTAAAGGGATCGCGAACGAAATTCGCCTCACTGTACTGTGTCACCTGCTCGAAGGCCCGATGACGGTCAGCGAACTACTCGAGATCACTGGTGCCGAACAGACCAATCTCTCCAAGCACCTCTCAAAGATGCGCACGCTGGGACTGCTTGAGTCCCGCAAACAAGGAATTTTTATTCAATATCGCATCGTCAATCCTGCGTGGAAAGATGTCATCGGTGCACTTAAAAATATCTATTGTCCAGACCAATAACCAGGAGTAAGTATGAGCTGTATTGCCTCTAATGAACTGGCTGATAAAATCAAACAGGGCGGGCATTATTACCTGATTGACGTACGTACGTCCCCCGAGTTCAACTCCGAATCTATCGATGCGAAATGCCGCAATCACCCGCTCGATCAAATCATGACACTTAACTTGCCAAAGGAGAGTGAAATCGTGCTTGTTTGCGCCTCCGGGAAACGTAGTGCGCGCGCCAGTGAGACTCTCGCTGAACAAGGCTATAGCAATGTCTATAGCCTTGATGGCGGTCTCGTAAACTGGAAGGCCAACAAACTGCCGACAAAGCGGGCCGAAGGTGCACTACCCATTATGCAACAGGCGCAAATCACTGCAGGCATACTGGTGCTAATCGGTGCACTCGGTTCACTCCTGATTACCTCCGGGCTGATCTGGCTAACTATCCTTATTGGTATCGGACTAATATTTGCTGGACTATCAGGCTGGTGCGGGCTTATCAAACTACTCGGACATATGCCCTGGAACAAGCGGCTGATGGAATGTAGTAGATGATCCTACGACAGCTCTTCGACCACGAAAGCTACACTTACACTTATCTGCTCGCCGATAAAAATACGCATGAAGCGGTTATTATCGACCCAGTCAAAGAGCATTTAGCACGCGATCTTAAATTGATCAATGAACTGGGCTTAACGCTGCTTTATGCGCTCGATACCCATGTTCATGCTGATCATGTTACTTCAGCGGGCGACTTACGCGAAGCTACCGGCTGTGAAACAGGCGTGAGCAGTGGCGGTGACGTTGACTGTGCCGATCTTTCACTCAATGACAACGATGAAATCCAGTTTGGTCGACACGCACTACGCGTAATGACTACGCCCGGTCACACTGATAGTTGTCTTAGCTTTTACATTAACAACATGGTATTTAGCGGCGATGCGCTCTTTATTCGCGGCACTGGCCGTACTGATTTCCAACAGGGCGATGCCGGTACGCTTTACGACTCTATCAGCCAGAAACTCTTTACCCTTGCAGATGACACCATCCTCTACCCAGCCCATGATTATCGCGGTCACACCCGCTCGACTATCGGGGAAGAAAAACAGTTTAATCCACGGATGACGCAATCGCGTGCGGAATTTATCGAAACGATGAATGAGCTCGACCTACCCGATCCTAAGAAAATGATGGAGGCAGTCCCCGCGAATCTCGCCTGCGGCAAAGGGTAACGATGTCACTCTTACTATGGCCGCTCGCATTTATCGTCGGCATTATCCTCGCACTCTTCGGTGCAGGCGGCGGCATGACGACAGTGCCACTACTCATCTACTTCGGCGAGATTCCACTTAAAGAAGCCATCGCGATGAGCCTATGGGTCGTGGCAGGCGTTAGCGTCACCGCTGTCATCCACCAACGTGCGTGGCAAGTGCTCCACATAAAGCTGCTGATCACCTTTGCAATTAGCGGCATCATCGGCAGCCTGGCGGGCGCGGGCATCGGTATCGCAATCGCTGAACAGCTACAGTCGATGCTCTTTGCCGCACTACTCGTCGTGGTTTCAATCTGGCTGATCAGAAAAAAAACCGACCCCACACCTTTGAATAAAAAGCAGCACTTTAACTACCTGCTGGCGGCCGCCGTCGGTACCACCATCGGAATTCTCACCGGCATCCTTGGCGTCGGTGGTGGCTTTCTGCTGGTGCCTGCGCTTATCTGGCTAGGGGTATCGCAAATGCCCGTTACCGTGGCGCACTCACTGGTGCTGATCATTCTCAATTCCGTGGTGGCAGGCATGCGCTATGCAGAGGCGATTGAGATTGATCTCATGCTGACGATGGGTGTTGTCATTGCCGCCAGCCTCGGCGCGATTGTTGGCGGCATATTATTGAAAAAAATTCCGCAGAAACGCCTGCAAAAAGGGTTTGCCTATGCGTTGTTGTTGCTTGGGGTACTGATGGCGGTGAGGAGTTTTCTATAGTTTTTTCCGACGCTAGCGATCGGGACAGAGTACGCCCATCCTTTGGTTTCGCAGGATTAAAGGCAACGAGATTTTTGTAGTAAACAATAACCAACTAGACTGTGAAAGTATTCATTTAGATTTATACTACGGGCATATTCACAGCCATGCGATAAAACATGAATCATCGACGCTATAAATGCGGTGAAAGCCGAGAGCAAGCGACGCGGTATTAAGCAGTTTATGGCTTATTGCAATCAAACTAATCGCTGCTAAGTCATTTTTTTGCTTACCAGTGTTGTTTTCTAAATATTATTGAAATGATGCCCGTCGGGCATCATACCTGAATACGTAAAGACAAATACTTTCACAGCCTCTATCGCTTATTAACGCCCAACATTGTTCGCCTTACGTGTTGCCTTTCTAACGTGTCCGCAGCGCCACCTGCTGCTCTACAACCGGCCCCACTCCCAGCGAGCTGATATCCATCAAAAAGATCGTCAGCTTACGTGAACCTTTTTCTGCGCTACGCGAAGATGAAAATGACAGTAGCGTGCCGTCGGGGGAGATCGATGGAAAACCGTCAAAGGCGCTGCTATCGGTTAAACGCGTCTGCTTTCCCGTTTCGATGTTCATCAGATAGATTTCAAAGTTATAGGGTGGCAACATTTTAGCGAAGACAAAGTGCTTGTTATCGGGCGCTGGAAACGGTGCCCAGTTAACCCCACCATCATTGGTAATGCGCTTCTGCCCGGTGCCGTCATGTTTAACAGTATAGATATCCATGCCGTGATCACGCTTATCCTGTTCACTCTTCAACCATGCGCGAAAGATGATCGTCTCACTATCCGGCATATAGAATGCGCCCCCTTCCTGTAAATCGGGGGAGTGGGTGATCTGCTGCTCATCACGACCATCTGGCCGCACCCGCCACAGATCCAGCATACCGCTGGTTTCACGGGTAAACAGAACCCACTCGCCATCCGGTGACACCGACACCTCGGCATCATATTGACGATTATTAGTCAGGCGCTTGACGTTAGTACCGTCAACATCAGCGGTATAGAGTTCTGCCCCTTGTGGATAGTCCCCTGCCTTTGACCAGTTACCGCGCGGCATGTCGAGGTTGTCTTTGGTTGAGGTAAACACCACGCGTTTATTATCAGGAAAGAAAAATGAGCAGGCATCAGTACCGACATCATTGATCTCATGCACGCCGCGCCCGTCGATACCTGCAATGTTAATGTGATAGGCCTCTGTCGCCTTTGATTTCGCATAAAATATCAACTGCTTACTGTCTGGAGAGAAATACGATTCAACCGCCCGATCGACATTTGGCAGCTGCCAGATCGGCAATTCATTCGCCTCAGAAAGTGGCTTTTTTTTAATTCCCCAACCGCTATTTAAATCGACCACTGGCATGATGGGCGACGTCGCCTCATGTGCCGTCAGCGATAAACTCGTCACTCCCAACAGCAATAACACAACGCCCTGAAGCCTCTGTTTCATCGTCAATTCTCCCGCGTCAATATAATGATTAATTATGATTTGCAAGAAACGTGCTCACTTCATCGATACGATTTCAGTTAAGCCAAAAGTTGAGCTATGATCAAACCGAGACAACCCTGAATAATGGATTAATGCGATGCTCACTCGACCCTCCGCGCTACTGAATCAATCGTTACGCCTGCTGTTCATTGCGTGGATCGCCATCGCGACTCACCATGCGACTGCGGGCACATTGAGCAACATCCACCATTCACTAACGATCACACTCGAACCCGCAACGTCGATGATCACCGCGCACGACATCATTACGCTACCCGATAGTCTGGCAACACAACCCTATTTTGAATTTCTACTTCACGCGGGGCTCAATCCGCAATCGTCGTCTCATACGCTTGAAATTATCGACACCCCAAACAACTCCATTCAGCACCACTACCGCGTAAAACTCACGCAAACGAATCAACCCATCATGCTTGAATACAGTGGCGAAATTAATCACCCCATCAGTGCCGAAGGTGAACAGTACGCACGTGGTTTCAAGGAGACACCCGGACTAATTGATGCCGAGGGTGTTTTTCTCGCAGGTTCAACCCTGTGGTATCCAGTGGCGCTCAACCAGCTTGTCAGTTTTGATCTCACCATAACACTGCCATCTGATTGGACAGCCATCAGCCAGGGTGTACGTAGTAACAACAAAAAATCCGATGCAATACAGATCGTACAATGGACAGAGACGCAACCGCAGGATGACATCTTCGTCATCGCCAACCGTTATCATGAATATCGTCAGAGCGCTGGGGCCACCGAGGCGATGGTGTTCCTGCGCGATGATGATGAGACACTGGCACAGAAGTACCTCGATACCACCGCACAGTATCTTTCGATGTACAACAAACTACTCGGCCCCTACCCCTACCAGAAGTTCGCGATGGTCGAAAACTTCTGGGACACCGGCTACGGCATGCCGTCGTTCACCCTGCTCGGCCCACGTGTGATTCGCTTTCCGTTTATTCTGCACTCATCGTATCCGCACGAGATCCTGCATAACTGGTGGGGCAACGGTGTGTTTGTTGATTACGATAAAGGGAACTGGGCCGAAGGGCTCACCACTTATCTTGCCGATCATCTGATCGCCGAGCAGCGCGGCAAGGCGGTCAGTTATCGTCGCGATGTGCTGCAACGCTATAGTGATTTTGTCAGTGATGGACGCGACTTCCCGCTGAGTCAGTTTCGCTCACGCCATAGCTCAGCCACCGAGGCGGTTGGTTACGGCAAGACGTTGATGCTCTTTCACATGCTGCGCCAGCAACTCGGTAATCGTGACTTCGTACGCGCACTGGCGACACTCTATCGAAAACAGCGTTTCACTGTCACCAGCTTTCAGGATGTCGAAGCAGTCTTTAGTCAGGTCAGCAAACAGGATCTCTCGCCATTTTTCACACAGTGGGTACAACGCAGCGGCGCACCAAGCCTTGCGCTCAGCAGTGCCACCGTAATTAAAAAAGGTGAGCAGTTCCAACTCACCGCAGCATTAACCCAGCAACAATCAGGCACACCGTTTCAGTTACAGATTCCACTAATGATCTATCTCGAAGGTGAAAGCGAACCGCATGTCGAAACGGTTTCGATGGACTCATCACAGCTCGAGATTGCATTTACATTCGACGCCCGTCCACTGCGCATCAAAGTCGATCCAATGTTTGACCTCTTCCGCCGACTCGATAACAGAGAGATTCCAGCCGCGCTATCTCAGGGTTTCGGCGACGAGCGTGTGCTGATGCTGCTGCCATCGAAAGCGCCCAAACCACTCCTCGATGAATTCCGTGCGATGGCCAGTGCATGGCAACGCACGCAACCTGGCGAGTGGCAGGTCAAACTCGACAGTGAGGTCGATACCCTGCCGAGTGACCGTGCGGTGTGGATTCTTGGCTGGAACAACCGCTTCAGTGAAACTGTAAAAAAAGCGGTCGCCGCGCACGGCGTCACCCTCAACGACACGACGCTGCAACTCAAGGACCAATCACTGCCACTGGCCAACCACTCGGCGATGCTCACGGCGCGTCACCCTGACAATAGCGGTGCAACTCTGGTGTGGCTCGCCACCAGTCGCGCAGAGGCGGTACCGGCGCTAGCGCGCAAGCTGCCGCACTATCGTAAATACAGCTATCTCGCCTTTGAGGGTGACGAAGGCAACAACGTCGCTAAAGGACAGTGGCAAGTACTGAATTCAC
>CALZIG010000199.1 GCA_945787585.1 uncultured Gammaproteobacteria bacterium
GTCCGGCAATCCTGCTGATGTCGCTGAGCCACTGGTGGAATTGATGATGGCACGTCTTCAGATTGAGGCCTCAGCCAAGGTGGTCGAGACAGTCAGTGATACGATGGGCACCATTATCGATACCAAGGCCTGATCCCTCAAACAGTCACTATTTAATCCGCCGCATCATCAACAAGGATGCCGCAAAAAATACCAGCGTGGGTAACATCGCGCTTAGCGCTGGGTTGACATGAAAAACCAGTCCCACATAGCTCGACATCTGATGAATCACATAAAAGGTGATCCCCACCAGTGTACCAACTAATACACGCACCCCGACCCCAACTGATCTGAGCGGGCCAAACACAAAAGGAATCGATAAAAAAACCATCATCGCCGTAGCAAATGGCAAAACCACCTTCGACCAGAACACCATTTCATATTGCCCCGCGCTCAGGTCATTGGCCTTCAAGTACTCGACATATTTGTAAAGCCCCTGCGCCGATAGACTTCTTGGCTTGATCGCAATCACATCAATCATTTCAGGGTCAATCAGACTACTTTGCAGAAGGCTGTCGATCAGTACCGAGTCAACCCCAGACTGATTGATTCGACTGAATCTCACTTCTTTCAGTAACCACTGCCCATCTTCATAAATTGCGCTTCGAGCATAGATCACCTCATTCAGATGACGTTGCTCATCCACTTCATAAATATAAATCTCTCGTAACTCTCCATTGGGTAACACGCGCCGTACGTTGATAATCCGAGCCTCATCACGTGTCCAGAATCCCTTTTCGATCTTCTTCGTCACATGGCCAACCAACGCCTGACTTCGTATCTCCTGTGCCAATCGTTCACTCTCACCCGAAACGAATTCACTAATGATCACCGCAGTCACGACTAACAATAAGCCCGCCTTCATCACAGACCATGTAATACGACCGATCGAAACCCCAGCGGCGCGCATCACCACCAGTTCGCTATTACTGGCCATCACACCGAGGCCAATGACGCTACCCAAAAGTGCAGCCACCGGAAATAGATCGTAAGCGAGTCCCGGCAAGGTTAACGCCACATAAAGTAGCGCCAACAACACGCCGTAGTCCCCTTTACCGATATAAGTCAGCTCATTCACTAACGCGGCAAACGCAAACAGCGCCAGCAAAATCAACATCACCAATAAAACACTACTAATCACTGCGCGCATGATGTAACGATCAAGAATAACCATCGTTTTAACCCTTACCTGTAAGCTGCGCTTGGCTAGCAATCGGCCGAGATGAAAACAGCCAGCTCATCCCGTACTGTTTATGCAGTAAAAACAGTGTAAGTAACAGCACACCACCATGCGCCCACCATAGGCCGGCGGCCTGCACGATCACATCGCGCTCTATCCAGGTACGGCCCACTCCCATCAGATTGCTATAAATAAAGTAGACCAGAATCGCGACAAACAACTTGGCATAACGACCCTGTCGTGGATTGGTACGACTTAACGGCACCGCCAGCATCGCCAGTAAGATAGTCGATAATGGCATCGCCAAACGCCAGTGAAGTTCCGCCATGTCATAGCGACGTAGCTCATCAAAATTCCACCACGTGTTCGCTGCAAACTCACGTCGTACCGCTATATCTAGCAATTCCTCGGTGGGATAGGCTTTGTGTTTGCGGTCCGAACGTACCACCTTTTGCTCCTGAATTCGGATCGCATGCGTTTGATATCGCGTCACAGTAAAATCAGAACTGCCCGGTAACCCTTCATAACGATAGCCATCTCTCAGCTCCAGAAAACGATCACCACTCTCTTTTTTTATAAAGTGACGCCCCTGTTTTGCTGAAAGAATGACCTGCTGACCATTACGCTCAGTCTGTATAAAAACATCATTTAACTGTGTTTGATCATCCGAGATAAATTCCGCATAAAAAACGCCCTCAGAACTTGCCGCTTCAGTGAAGCGCCCCGACGCAATCCCGCCCAGTGTAGCAGCGGCCTTCTCTCTATCCTGAATGCGATAGGTCTCCTCGGTAGCCCAGGGCGCTAAATAAAAGGTAATGACTGAAACGATTACTGAGACAAACAGCGCCAACATAAAAACGGTTTTGTAGATGCGCCCAATACTCACGCCACACGCCAACATCGCCACCATTTCACTGTCTTTATAGAGACGGCTAAACGCAATCAAGATCGAAAGAAATAACGCCAACGGCAGCATAATAACCAGCGCATCTAATGTCTTAAGCATCAAAATAGTCAGAATCACATCACTGGAGAGATTGCCAGCGCTGGCATCGGCCAGATAGTAAACAAAGCGATTACTGAGGAAGATCAGGAGCAGAACTGTCACGACCGCGAGTAGTGTATAAAAGACCTCTTTCAGAATATAACGACTGATTATCACCGCGCACTCCCCAAAACCAGAATAAGACTATTAAATAGTGTGGGGAGCGGTGTAAAAATGGCGTGTTTCATGTAAAATTTTTCGGAAACGGTTTGCTTATGATGAAGGCATCATACCGCATAGGGCAAACTGAAAGGAACTAAACGGGTAAATGTTCGCTAAAACAACCAAACATGTGAGACATTACCCCGACGACACACACTATCAGGAGTATTCATGGACTTTAAAATCGTCAACAGCACCATTGGAAAACAGCGTTCAGCATGCCTCATCGTTGGCGTTCATGAATCTGGCAAGCTCACTGCCGCTGCAAAACACCTCGATAAAAGCAGCCAAAATTACATCAGTAAATTACTTAAAAAGGGTGATATCAAAGGCAAGCCGGACGAAACACTGCTGCTACATGCCATTCCCAATAGTGTTGCCGATAGAATCCTGCTGGTAGGTTGCGGTAAAGAGACTGAACTCAATGACCAGCAGTTTCGCAAAATCGCCACCACGGCCACCAACGCCCTGGATAAAATTGGCATCAAAGAGTGTGTGAACTATCTGGGCGAATTAAAAGTCAGTGGCCGCGATCTGCCGTGGAAGTTGCGTCAAATGACAGAAGCGACCTGTGATGCACTGTATCGTTTTGAAGAGATGAAGAGTAAAAAAAACCAGCGCCCGCCCTCCAACCTGAAAACTATCAGCTTCAATATCCCCGGTACTGCTAATCGGACGAACTGCCGTGATGCTGTCAAAATTGGCCAGGCCATCGCCAACGGCATGACAATCACTAAAGACCTTGGCAACCTGCCCGGTAATATCTGCACCCCAACCTATCTCGCCAACAAGGCCAAAGCGATCGGCAAAGGCAATAGCAAACTCAAGATCAGCGTATTGGATGAAAAACAGATGACCGCGCTAAAGATGGGCTCATTTCTCTCGGTCACCCGTGGTAGCCGCCAGCCAGCAAAGCTGATCACGCTCAATTATAGCGGCGGTAAAAAGAACGAGAAACCCGTGGTACTGGTGGGTAAAGGCGTCACCTTCGACTCCGGCGGTATCTCGATTAAACCGTCCCCCACGATGGATGAGATGAAATATGACATGTGCGGCGCCGCCAGTGTGCTGGGCGTGATGGCGACGGTGAGTGAGCTCAATCTACCGATCAACGTTGTCGGCGTCGTCCCTGCCTGCGAAAACATGCCCGACGGTGATGCCAGCAAGCCGGGCGACATCGTCACCAGCATGTCGGGGCAAACCATTGAAGTGCTCAATACCGATGCCGAAGGGCGACTGATTCTGTGTGACGCACTGACCTACAGTGAGCGCTTCAAGCCAGCGATCGTGATCGATATCGCCACCCTCACCGATGCCTGCGTGATGGCCCTTGGCAGTCATGCCACCGGTGTGCTCGGCAATGACGACGACCTCGTTGATGACCTGCTATCCGCGGGTAAAACGAGTAACGACCGTGGCTGGCAACTGCCACTATGGGAAGAATACGACGCTCAATTGAAGAGTAATTTTGCTGATATGGCCAACATCGGTGGGCGTGAAGGCGGTACCATCACAGCCGCCTGCTTTCTCGCACGATTCACCAAAGATTACACCTGGGCACATCTCGATATCGCCGGTACCGCGTGGCATTCGGGGGCCAAAAAAGGGGGGACCGGTCGTCCCGTACCGCTACTCACGCAGTACCTTCTCGACCGATGCAAGCCTTAGCTCACCACGCATGACCCGCGTCGACTTCTACATTCTGCCAGACAGCACTGCCGACGGGCGCGAACGCTTCGCGTGCCGTTTGGCAGAGAAGGCCTATAAACTAGGCCATACACTCTATCTGCATACGGGATCGGCCGAGCAGGCGAGGCAACTCGACGCGCTACTGTGGAGTTATAAAGATGAAAGTTTTCTGCCGCACGCCATTGAAGGTGAGCACCCACAGGAAGTGCCGCCCATTCTGATTGGTCATAATGACAAAACCCCAACGGATCCACACAGCCACTGCGATGTGCTGATCAATCTTGCGCCTTCGGTGCCGGGATTCTTCAGCCGTTTTGAACGTGTCGCCGAGCTAATCAATCAGGCCGATGATCTCAAGACAGCAGGACGACAACGCTTTAAATTTTACCGAGATCGCGGCTACCCACTCGAGTCACACAACCTTTAAGCGAGGTGATGATGTCTGATCAGGAACAGGACGACAGCAGGATTCCGGTGCTCAAAGATGTCGTGGTGCCGGTGTCTAAAACAACCGCCGCCGCCGCAACCGAAACTGACACCCATTCTGATGTCCAATCAGCTGCCCAATCGGATGCACAGATAACAGCGGTATCTTCACCCTCACTCCTCTCTTCAACGTTGCAGGCGGAAGTCGATGCGATCATCGAAAAAGCGTGGGCCGATTTTGACGCCACCATCGCACAGGCGTTGAGTGAAATGCAGCAACGCATCGAACGGGAACTCAGTGAACTGCACGTCCAGCTGACCAGCGACAACTGAACCGACAACGCCTGCCA
>CALZIG010000200.1 GCA_945787585.1 uncultured Gammaproteobacteria bacterium
GACGATCCACTGGAAGTGATCCATATTTTTGGAGTTGATGAAGACTTCGAACGGACGCCGCAACTCATGCTCGGTGCCCTGATTCAGGATCACATCGTTGATGGTGACGTAAAGCGCATGTTCGGTCAGCGGTGTCTTCACTTTATAAGTAGAACCGAGCAGCATTTCAGGGCGCTCGAGTTTTTCGTGCATGTGGATCACGTTAGAGACCTTGACCTCTTCCGCAATAATGCGCGGTGCCTCTACTGGCAACGCCTTCTCTTCTTCATTGACAACGCCATAACTGACGATTTTTTTACTAATTTTGGTGGCCATCTTTCTGTTCTCCCCTAATTCATATGTGGGTTCGTGTGTGCGCTATGCTCAATTCTGATTTTCAGAACTTGCCGTAATAGCCTTCTTTGAGTGCGTCATAAAGATTCGCCGCACTATGCACTTCACCATCATATTCAATCTCTTCGTTACCCTTCACTTCAACCGCTGAACCATCTTCCAGCGTAAAACGATAGGTGGTATTTTCCAGATCTTTCTCTTTCACCAGCACCCCCTGGAATGCCTCGGGGTTAAAACGGAAGGTGGTGCAGCCTTTCAGCCCCTGCTCATACGCATAAAGATAGATATCCTTAAACGCTTCGTAGTCGTAGTCGCTCGGGACGTTAGCGGTCTTGGAGATTGACGAATCGATCCAACGCTGCGATGCCGCCTGCACATCGACGTGTGATTTGGGCGTGATGTCATCTGCGGTAATAAAGTAGTCCGGCAGCTGATTCGCGCCCTCGTTCGCTTCCGGTGTCGCTTCACCATTGATCAGCTCGCGATAGGCGAGCAGCTCAAACGAAAAGACATCGACCTTCTCTTTGCTCTTCTTCCCTTCGCGAATCACGTTACGTGAATAGTGGTGCGCGAAGCTTGGTTCGATACCGTTACTGGCGTTATTGGCCAGCGACAGTGAAATAGTACCGGTCGGTGCGATCGAACTATGGTGGGTAAAACGTGCGCCCACTTCCGCCAGCTCATCAACCAGTTCCGGCGCCTCTTTCGCGATCTGCTGCATGTAGCGGCTGTACTTCGCGTGCAGTACTTTACCTTTAATGGTGTCGCCCACGGTGTAACCATCTCTGGCCATCTCCGGGCGCTTGCGCAGCATCTCGGCGGTAACGGTGAACGCCTCTTCCAGTATCGGTGCTGCGCCCTTCTCTTTGGCGAGCTCCAGCGCGGCCTGCCAGCCGACCAGCGCCATCTTGCGCGTCACCTGCTCGGTGAATTCCAGCGACTTCTCATCGCCATATTGCATGCGCAACATCGTCATGGTGGAACCGAGTCCCAGATAGCCCATGCCGTGACGGCGCTTGCTTTCGATCTCCTTGCGCTGCTGCTCCAGCGGCAGACCGTTGATCTCGACCACGTTATCCAGCATGCGGGTAAAGATGCTGACGGTTTTGCAATAGGCGTCCCAGTCAAAACTCGCTTCCGGGGTAAAAGGGTTCAGCACAAAACGGGTTAAGTTAATCGAACCCAGCAGGCACGAACCGTACGGCGGCAGCGGCTGTTCACCGCAGGGGTTGGTGGCGCGGATATTTTCGCAAAACCAGTTGTTGTTCATCTCGTTCACTTTATCAATCAGGATAAAACCCGGCTCGGCGTAATCATAGGTCGAAGACATGATTACATCCCACAGCCGTTGTGCGCGGATCGTTTTGCTGACACGACAGGCGACCAGCCCCGCTTCGTTTTCGATGTAACCTTTTTTAAGTGGCCATTCACGCCACACCACCTGATCACTATTGTTTAGATCAAGTTCGCCATTTTCAACTTCGGAAGGTTTCGCAGGAAAGGCGAGCTTCCAGTCGGTGTCATTACGCACCGCTTCCATAAACTCTTTGGTGATTAACAGCGAGAGATTAAACTGGCGCAGGCGGCCATCTTCGCGCTTCGCCTTGATAAAATCGAGCACATCGGGATGGCCGATATCGAAGGTGCCCATCTGCGCACCGCGACGGCCACCGGCGCTGGAGACGGTGAAACACATCTTGTCGTAGATATCCATAAACGACATCGGGCCGGAGGTGTAAGCGCCCGCGCCGGAGACATAGCCACCTTTGGGGCGCAGCGTTGAAAATTCATAACCGATGCCGCAACCAGCCTTGAGTGTCAGCCCCGCTTCATGCACCTTTCCCAGGATGTCATCCATCGAATCCTTAATAATGCCGGAGACGGTGCAGTTGATAGTTGAGGTCGCTGGCTTATGCGCCTGCGCACCGGCGTTGGAGGTGATGCGTCCGGCCGGGATTGCGCCGTGGCGCAGCGCCCACAGAAATTCTTCATGCCAATGGTCACGCAATTCAGGTGTCGCTTCAACATCGGCCAGTGCGCGCGCAACACGCTGATAAGTATCGTCGATCGACTGATCAATCGCCTCGCCTGCTTTATTTTTGAGGCAATATTTTTTATCCCAGATATCGAGAGATGCAGGCTGAAATGGAATCTCAGATGCGGCGGCAGAGACGACTCTAAGGTGCGCACTTTTCATTATATGGCTTTCTCCCGTTATTGATTTTTATATTTAAATTCGCCATCCGAGCGATTTTCACTACAGCACCATTAAAACCAGATGATACGCTAGCTGACGCTGATGGCGCCTAAACCGTGCCCGGATAAAGCAAAACACTACATATTGTGTTAAGCCATGCAGATTAGTGTGAAATCAAACGGCCGTCAACCACCAGAACAAGAAAAATCACAACTCACAAAAACTATAGTTTAAATATTAAAAACATATAGTTAAAAACACAACCCCCTTTTTTAATAGGCTAAAATATTTCGTACAACCAGCCTCATTTAAAAGAGGCATAAACACTACATGTAGTGTTTAGCATCTCTTCCAGCCTGCCTGTAGACAATCACGACGGCATCCCCTTGAAAATAACGCACCTGGCGCCTACTTATTTAATCAATCAATTCACAACAGAACAGGAGAGGCATTATGACCATCACGCTATATGAACCGTGGACACCCGTGAACGACCTCCACAAAGAGATCGGCCGACTCTTTGGTGGGCATCGCATTAACGCTGCCGCCAATAACGATGCCAGTAACGATGCCAGTAATATTGTTACCAGCCACTGGACGCCGACTGTCGACGTAAAAGAAGCGCCCGAACAATTTACTATTTTTGTCGATGTCCCCGGGGTTGATAATAAAGCGATCGATATCTCGATGGACAAAGGGGTGCTGAGTATTAAAGGCGAGCGGCGCCATGAAGGTACAGGCGAAGGCACAGAGGATAACGGCTATCTGCGTGTCGAGCGCGCGCACGGCACTTTTTTTCGCAGTTTTTCACTGCCTGAGACTGCCGATGCCAACGGCATCCGCGCGAAAAACCATAACGGCGTGCTGGTGATCACCATCCCCAAGCAGGCGGTCAGCCAGCCGCAAAAGATCGCCATTGAAGATTGAACCTCTCTTCACTCCAACAGTCGAAGTGGTGGCTGGTAGCGATACGTCTACCAGCGACTCGCTCAACATTAGCTCATAATATAGTATAAGCACCCTCACTCTGGAGATTCACATGCCCTCGCACCCCCCCCGGCGACTGCTCATTGCACTGCTATTATGTGCCTTCATCACTCCGTTAATGAGCCCTGCCAGGGCAGCATTACCGATGGCCGATTCGCAGAATGCGCCGCTCCCCACACTCGCGCCGATGCTGGAACAGGTCACACCCGCGGTGGTCAATATCTCGACCCGAGGGCGTGTGCAGGTACAGGGCAATCCTCTATTGCAGGATCCCTTTTTTCGCCGCTTCTTTAATCTCCCCGAGCAGCCCAGTCACCGCGACACCCAGAGCCTCGGCTCCGGCGTGATCGTCGATGCGGCCAACGGTTATATCCTCACCAACAGCCACGTCATCGACAAGGCGATCGAGATCACCGTCACGCTGCAAGATGGCCGACGCCTCAATGCGACGCTGGTCGGGGCCGACCCGGAGGCCGATGTGGCGGTGATACAGGTGCCCGCGGAAAATCTCAGCGCACTCAAACTGGCCGATTCAAACCAGCTGCGCGTGGGTGATTTTGTGGTCGCCATCGGTAATCCCTTTGGCCTCGGCCAGACCGTCACCTCCGGCATCGTCAGTGCACTGGGGCGCAGCGGCCTCGGCATTGAGGGCTATGAAGACTTTATTCAGACCGACGCCTCGATCAACCCCGGTAACTCGGGCGGTGCGCTGGTCAACCTGCGCGGCGAGCTGGTCGGCATCAATACCGCCATCATCGCCCCCGGCGGCGGTAATGTCGGCATCGGATTTGCGATTCCGACCAATATGAGCCAACAGATCATGGCGCAACTGGTCAAATACGGCGAGGTGAAACGCGGCAAGTTGGGGGTTTCTGCACAGAATCTGACCCCTGAACTGGCCCACGCCTTCGATATCCAGCAGGCCACTGGTGCGGTGGTGGTGCAGCTCGCGCCCGATTCACCCGCGGCGGCCGCAGGGCTGCAGATTGGCGATGTGATCATCAGCGTCAACGGCCACGACACCGCCAGTGCCGCCGATATCCGTAACCAGCTCGGCCTGCTGCGGGTGGACGACAAGGTAAAACTTGAGATATTGCGGGGCAATAAAAAGCTCACGATCAAGACCAGAATCGCTGACCCAGAACCTAACAAAATCGAAGGAAAGCAGTTTGATACGAGACTTGAAGGCACCCTCTTCAGCCGCATCGAAGAGGGCTCACCCCTCTTTGGTCAGATCGATGGTGTACTGGTGGTCGAGACTAAAGCCAACAGCCGTGCATGGCGTGCCGGGCTACGCAAAGGCGATGTAGTGGTTTCAGCCAATCGACACAACGTCAGCGACTTCACTTCGCTGGCTGAAGCGCTAAAAACGTCACGACGCGGCATCCTGCTCAACGTGGTACGCGGCAGCTCGGCACTCTTTATATTGATTCAATAGCCACAGGGGCATTATTCATTGCTCGCGCACTCGCATAAAGCCCCTCCCTTCGATTTAAAGCGCGTGGTATAATGCTGCGCGCTCTAAAATCCTCTTTCTGTCCAGAATTTCTGTTCAGAAAGCGATTTACGCATACATTGCCGCATTGTAGTATTCGCGGCCGACAAAACCTGAACATTCAAGCAATACGATCGACTAAAATATGTCTCAACACAAACTGACACAACTTCAAGAGCTGGAAAGCGAATCCATCCACATCATGCGGGAGGTCGTCGCCGAATTTCGCAATCCGGTGATGCTCTATTCCGTCGGGAAAGACTCCAGCGTGATGCTCCATCTGGCACGCAAGGCGTTCCACCCGGCGCCGATACCGTTCACGCTGCTGCATGTCGACACCGGCTATAAATTCAAAGAGATGTACGAATTCCGTGACTGGTACGTCAAGGAAGTCGGCGCAAAGTTGATCGTCCATCGCAATGAAGACGCCATCGCCAAAGGGATGAACCCGCAGGATTTCGGCGTGGCACGCTGCTGTGGCGCACTCAAAACCGGTGCGCTACTCGAAGCCCTTGAGAATGGCGGCTACGACGCCGCCTTTGGGGGCGCGCGCCGTGACGAAGAGCGCTCACGTGCAAAAGAACGTGTCTACTCAATGCGTGACAGTTTTGGCCAGTGGGACCCGAAAAATCAGCGCCCCGAACTGTGGAGCCTCTATAATGGTCGCATCCATGACGGTGAGTCAGTACGTGTCTTCCCGATATCTAACTGGACCGAAATGGACGTCTGGCAATATATCCGCGCAGAGAGCATCCCCATTGTGCCGCTCTATTACGCCAAGGAACGCCTGATGGTCGAACGTGGCGACCACCTGATCCCTGCCGAAGAGGGGCAGTTCCTGCTCGAAGGCGAAACACCTAAAATGGTGATGTCCCGCTACCGCACCCTCGGCTGCATGCCGTGCACCGGCGCGGTTCGCTCCAGCGCGACCACCATTGAAGGGATTATCGAAGAGGCGAGCATCGCCACCCGCAGTGAACGTGAAACGCGGATTATCGACCACGGCTCGAACAGTATGGAAGATAAAAAGAAGGAAGGGTATTTCTAAATGCCAAATTCAAATCAAGTTTCAGCTCAAGAAATCGAACTACTACGCCTCGTCACCGTCGGCAGCGTCGATGACGGCAAGTCCACCCTGATTGGCCGCCTGCTGTACGACACCAAGGGTGCATTTGAAGATCAACTACAGGCGGTGCGCAAAGACGATGGTGAAGGCGCTAACGGCATCGACCTGGCGCAACTCACTGACGGCCTCGCCGCCGAGCGCGAACAGGGCATCACCATCGATGTCGCCTATCGCTACTTTTCCACGCCGAAGCGTAAATTTATTATGGCCGACTGCCCGGGGCACGAGCAGTACACCCGCAACATGGTGACCGGCGCCAGCACTGCCAACGCCGCGATCATCCTGATCGATGCGCGCAAAGGGGTGCTGCAACAGACCCGCCGCCATACCCATATCATCGGCCTGTTAGGCCTGCCGCACCTGATTGTGGCAATCAACAAGATGGACCTGATCGACTACGATGAAGCGACCTTCACCCGTATTAAAGAAGAGCTGTCTGAGTTCTGTGCACGCCAGAATATTCACGACCTGATCTGCATTCCGATCTCGGCCCTCGCGGGTGATATGGTAGTTGTCCGCGGTGACAACATGCCGTGGTACGAAGGGCAGACGGTCCTCGAGACCCTCGAAGGGGTTGAGGTCAGCGGCCACATCGACGAAGCTGACTTTCGCTTTCCGGTGCAGTATGTGTGTCGCCCGCAGACCAAAGAGTTACCCGATTTCCGCGGTTTCATGGGGCGCATCGCCTCAGGTGTCGTCAAGGTGGGCGATGAAATCATGCAGCTGCCCGCCGGTAAAAAATCGAAAATCAAAGAGATCGTCACCTTCGACGGCAACCTCGATGAGGCCTTTGCACCGCAGAGTATCACGTTGACGCTGGAAGATGAGATCGATATTTCACGTGGCGATATCATTGTCCACGTCGACAAGGCACCGCAGATCGTCAAAGAGATCGATGCGATTGTCTGCTGGATGGGCGAGGAGCCACTGTCGCCGCGTAAAAAATATCACATCAAACACGCGACCAATACGGTCAAGGCAATGGTCTCGGAAATACAGTACCGCACTGACATCAACGCATTGACCCAGGACGCAACGGCCGAAGCACTCGCCGTCAATGAAATTGGCAAGGTCTCCCTGAAACTGATGAGCCCACTGACCATCGACCGTTACGCGGACAATCGCGCCACCGGTAACTTCATCATCATCGACAGCTTCACCAACAACACGGTTGGCGCAGCAATGATCTGCTAAAGCGACCGCCACACCTGATTTAACACTCACGGATGAGTGTAACCACTTGTTTTGTAGTCGCTATACGGTTAGCCTTGCAACTGTCTATTTAAATCAAGTCGTTAACATTGCCTACCCATCACACAATCAGACTGCTCACCGCCCTGTTTCTGGCTGTACTCCTCAGCGGCTGTGTCTCCAGTGCAATGCGCGGCGTGGCCGATAGCCTGTCGCTGGCGATCGCTAATCAGAATGATCTCGCCACGGTGCGCGACGGTGAGCCGGCCTATCTGCTGCTAATCGACGGCTTCATTCTCAATGACCCCGATAATGAAGCGCTGCTGCTCGCCGGGGCGCGTCTCTACGACACCTATGCCAGCATCTTTGTCGAAGATAAACAGCGTGCCGCGCGCCTTTCCGACAAAGCGCATGACTATGCGCGGCGCGCACTGTGCCAGCCTTATCCACGCATTTGCCAATCGGACAAGGCCTCCTTTGATGAATTTGCGCGTGAGATCACCCGAGTAAAGGCCAGGCACCTGCCCCTGCTCTACGGCTACGCCACCGCATGGGTGGGCTGGATTCAAACACATAGTAGCGATTTTGGCGCGATTGCGGACCTGCCCAAAGTAGAACTCGCCTTTGAGCAGATCACCAAACTCGATCCGCGCTATGATCGCGGCCAGGCACAACTCTATCTCGGGGTACTGCGCACACTGCGTCCGCCGTCACTCGGCGGCAAGCCGGAAGTGGGGCGTGAGCACTTCGAACGCGCCATCGAATATTCAGATGGACGTAACCTCTATGTTAAAGTGGAATATGCGCGACGCTACGCGAGACTCATCTTTGACCAGGAACTGCACGATACCCTCCTTAACGAGGTGCTGAATGCCGATCCGATTGAAAGCGGCCTCACCCTCAATAACACGCTGGCACAGCAACAGGCGCGCCAGTTACTAGATAGTTCAGCCGCATATTTCGAGGAGTGAACAATGCGACATTTTTTAATTCTCAGCGCCCTGCTGGCCACCGCAATAGCGCTGCCTGCACAAGCAGTAACATTTAAAATTGCCACCATTGCACCGGATGGCACGGTGTGGATGGACGAGATGCGCAAAGGTGCCGACGAAATCAAAGCACGCACTAGTGGACGGGTAAACTTCCGCTTTTTTCCGGGCGGCATCATGGGTAACGATCAAAGCGTACTGCGCAAGATCCGCATCGGCCAGTTGCAGGGCGGCGCGATCGTCAGTGGCGGTCTGACAGCGATCTATCCTGACATCAACATCTACAGCCTCCCCTTTACCTTCCGCACCGAGGAAGAGGTCGACTATGTGCGCCACAAAATGGATCCACTGTTGATTAAAGGGCTAGCAGATAACGGCTTCGTCAGCTTCGGTATCGCTGAAGGGGGCTTTGCCTACCTGATGTCAAATCAGTCGATAAAAGTCGTCGATGACTTCAAAGGCCAGAAAGTTTGGGTGCCACAGAATGATGATATCAGCCGCACCGCCTTTGAATCGGTCGGCATCTCGCCGATTTCACTGTCGCTTTCCGATGTCCTCACGGGGCTGCAGACCGGACTCATCGACACCATTGCCGGCTCCGCCAGCGGCGCGATTGCGCTACAGTGGCACACCCGCGTGAAATACCTGATGGATGAACCCCTCTCGTACCTCTACGCATCGCTGGTCATCGACCAGAAAAAGTTCAAACGCCTCTCAAGCGAAGATCAGGCAATCGTTTCTGAAGTGATGAACGACTCCTTCAAGCGCCTCAACAAGCTCAACCGCGCAGATGACCTCAGCGCACGCGCCGCACTCCAGGCGCAAGGCATCACCTTTATCAAACTCTCACCGCAACTGACCGGACAGTGGTTTGAGATTCGCAAAAATGTGGAACAGAGCATGATTAAAAAAGGGGTGCTCTCAAACAATATCGTCAACTTGCTGCAAAAAAACCTTGATGACTACCGCGCCCCTGCTGTCGCAGCAAAACAGCGCCCGTCGACCGTTAACTAAGCTCGATCACTCAGCACTTCAGGTAGGGAATGCCGCAGACAAACTCAGCACAACGGCCCAGCAGCAGTCTGATACAACGGGTCAATTACGTCATCACTTTTGCTGAAAATACCCTGCTTGCACTCTCACTGCTGGTGATGATTGGACTCGCCAGCACACAGATCATCATGCGTAATGTCTGGAACAGTGGCCTCGCATGGGGTGACATCTCGCTCAGTATTCTGGTGTTGTGGGTCGGCATGCTCGGCGCCATGGTCGCCACACGCGAACAAAACCATATCAGTATCGATGTGCTCTCACGCTTTCTACCGCAACATTTTAAGCGCGTTAATCAGATTATTCTCGACTGCTTCACCGCCACTGTCTGTGGACTACTGAGTTATCACAGCCTTCGCTTTGTGATGATGGAATATGATGAGGGCACTATTGCATTCGAATCGATTCCGGCCTGGGTTTGCGAAGCGATCATTCCGTTCGGCTTCGGTTTAATCGCACTGCGCTGTAGCTTCACTGCCCTTGCGCGATGTATCGCTTTGATTCGTAAGGCACCGCAACACGACGGTGTGAGCCCCTAATGTTAGTCACACTACTATTAATCATGCTGGCGCTGCTCGGCGCACCGTTGTTTGCGGTGATTGCCGCGGGGGCGATGTGGGGGTTTTACCAGTCCGAGATTGATCTGGCCGTGATGGCGATCGAATTCTTTCGGCTCGCCGAGATGCCGATGCTGGTCTCCATTCCGCTGTTCACTTTTGCCGGCTATCTGCTCAGCGAGAGTCAGGCGCCCGCGCGGCTGGTAAAACTCAGCAGCGCGTTGCTCGGCTGGATGCCGGGCGGGCTGGCGATCGTATCGCTCTTCGCCTGCGCACTCTTCACCGCTTTCACCGGTGCGTCGGGT
The DNA here is from genome assembly GCA_945787585.1 of uncultured Gammaproteobacteria bacterium. Lineage (GTDB taxonomy): Bacteria > Pseudomonadota > Gammaproteobacteria > SZUA-140 > SZUA-140 > SZUA-76. Next base: position 10,231 of record CALZIG010000200.1, read on the forward strand.
GTCACCATCGTCGCACTCGGCGCACTGCTCTTCCCGGCACTGATGCAGGCCGGTTACAAAGAAAATTTTAATCTTGGCCTGATCACTACTTCCGGCAGCCTCGGCCTATTGTTTGCACCGTCGTTACCACTGATCCTCTACGCCGTGATCGTGCAGCAGATGGGCATCGGCGCGCCACTCACCATCGACGAACTGTTTCTCGCCGGCATTATCCCCGGCGTATTGATGTTGTTGATGCTCTCGGGCTGGAGCATGTGGCAGAACCGCAGCCTGCCGACCCACTCAATGGAATGGAAAGAGGTCAGTAGCGCACTGCGAGAATCGTGCTGGGAGATACCACTGCCATTTATTGTACTCGGCGGGATCTATAGCGGTTACTTCGCCGTATCGGAAGCCGCCGCTGTGACGGCACTCTATGTACTCATCGTCGAAGTACTGATCTATCGTGAAATCCCGCTGACCAAGCTGCCACAGATCATGCGCAACTCGATGGTACTGGTCGGGGCGTTATTGATCATCCTCGGGGTATCGCTCGCATCGACCAACTACATGATTGATGCAGAGGTGCCGACTCGCATGTTTGAGTACATCAAGGCTCATGTCGATAGCCCACTCACCTTTCTGATCCTGCTCAACATCTTTCTGCTGGTCCTCGGCGCAATGCTCGACATCTTCTCTGCGCTGATTCTCATTATTCCATTGCTACTGCCGATTGCGCTCGGTTACGGCATCGACCCGGTACACCTCGGCATCATCTTCCTCGCCAACATGCAGCTCGGCTACTTCACCCCACCGGTCGGGCTCAACCTTTTCATCGCCAGCTATCGCTTCAAAAAGCCGGTGATGCAGCTCTACAAAGCGACATTGCCTTTCTTCTTCATCCTGTTACTCGCGGTGCTAATTATTACTTACGTTCCCGCATTATCGCTATACCTGCCCGGCAGAGAGTAAATCGCCAGGAAACTATATTTTCGATACATATTCGTAACCATTAGTCCTGACCAGAAATCGCTAATATTCACCTTCCAAACAGCAATCACTGCCATTAGCGATCACACCGCGATCACTAAAGAAATCATCCCTTTAAGCCGCTCTAACAAGAACGGCATGTACTTGTAATATGTCGATTAATATTGAGGCATTCATTCACCCCTGCCACGCTGCGACTTAACAGGGTTAATCAATGGCCATTAGCCCCTCATTATGATGATATTTTTATTGAACCCATTTGTCTGGATATAAACTTCACAGAAAATTAGCGAAATGTTAGCCATTAAATTATGACAAGATTTTCAAGTAAATCATTGCATACTAATGCTTGCCAGCTCCTAAAAAATAGCCCGGTAGTGACCTACACCTGTCGCGCGTATGGTGATTATGGCACAACGTTTATTACTGACAATATAATGCAACAACTGGGTTATCTACCTGACCAATTTACGGCTGCCCCGCACTTCTGGCTCAACAATATCCACCCAGATGATAAAGCGCGTGTTGTTACTGAACTCCAACATCTTTTTGAGAATGGGCACCATACCCATGAATATCGCTTTCGCGCATCGAATGGCGATTATCGCTGGATGCGTGACACCCTTAATCTTGAATATGATGATGAGGGCAACCCTAAACAGATCACAGGGTATTGGGTAGACATTACTGATCAGATGAATGCGCAACAGCACACAAGCCAACAAATAAACGCCTTCAGTGCCATCCTTGAAAATGTCACCGACAGTATTATCACTATTTCCGATACAGGGGCCATTGAATTCTTTAACACTTCTGCGGAACGACTATTCGGGTATCAGGAAAACGAAGTCATTGGAAAAAACATAAATATACTAATGCCAGCGCCGCATCGTGATGAACACGATCAGTATCTAAAAAATTACCATGCGACGGGTAAGAGAAAGATGATCGGAAGTAGCCCGCGTGAAGTAGAGACAAGGCACAAAGATGGCAGCATCATGCCGGTCGATCTGATGATCTGCGAAGCCACTATTGATGGCAAACATACCTTTATTGGGATAATCCGTGATATCACTGAACGTAAAGCCTCAGAAGAAAATATTTCAAGACCAAAACACAATGACCTACTGACCGGCCTCGCTAACCGTACCCTGTTTAATGATCAACTTCACCACGCCATAAACCTTGCAAAGGTCAACGAAACCAAAGTAGCGATACTGTATATCGACCTTGACCAGTTCAAACTGGTCAATGACACCCTGGGTCATCAGGCCGGCGATCTTTTATTGCAGGAGGCGGCGCAACGATTACTGGCTCACTTCGAAAAGACTCAAACCGTTGCGCGTCTTGGAGGAGATGAATTTTCCGTTATTCTAAATAATATTAATGATAAGAAAGATGTCATTACCATCGCGCAAAACCTCATAAGGGCATTTGACCCGCCGTTTATGATTCATAACAATGAAATATTTTCCGGCATCAGTATAGGGATTTCTATCTACCCCGATGATGCGAGTGATGCTATCAGCATCCTTAAAAATGCCGATATCTCGATGTACAAGGCCAAAGTCACGGGGCGCAGCCACTGGGTGCTCTATTCACCCGGTATGTCAGACCATATCCACAAACGCCAGGAGCTTGAAACACCATTAAGACATGCCCTGGAAAACGATCAGTTTGTGCTTCACTTTCAACCACAAGTCGATCTTCGTAGTGGCAAAATGATGGGGGCCGAGGCCTTAATACGCTGGAATCACCCAGAAAAAGGGCTTATCCCTCCACTAGACTTTATCCCAATCCTTGAAGAGACAGGGATGATCGATGCCGTTAGCGAGTGGGTGATTCAAACCGCCTGCAAACAAAACAAACGATGGCAGGATGCTGGCTTTCCAGAGATTGTGGTTGCCGTCAATCTCTGCGCCTATAATCTAAAAAACATCTCGATGGCCTCAACGATTGATTCCATATTGCAATCCAGCGGGCTTGATCCAAAGTATCTCGACATCGAGCTGACAGAAGGCTCCATCATTAGCGATACCGAAGAGACGCTCAAGATTCTGCATGAAATGAAAGAGATTGGCGTCAATCTTTCCATCGATGATTTCGGTACCGGCTACTCATCATTAAGCTACCTGAAACGGCTCCCGCTCGACATATTAAAAATTGACCGCTCATTTATTACCGATATCACCTCCAATTCAGATAGTGCGGCGATCGCGCAATCCATTATGGCACTTGCGCATAGTATGAGAATGAAAGTCACCGCAGAAGGCATTGAAACAAAAGCTCAGTTAGATTATCTAACAAAGTCTCAGTGTAACTTCATGCAAGGTTATTATTTTAGCAAGCCCGTCTCACATGAGGAGTTCACCCTATTGCTACAGGAAGACCGACACCTCGACATCCCTGAGCCGTTAGATCAATCAACGCGCACGATTTTACTACTTGATGACGAAGTCAATATCACATCGACCTTAAAACGGTTATTACGCCGCCATAACTACAATATTCTTACCGCCAATACAGCCCACGATGCCTATGAATTATTAGCCAGCAACCACGTGGGCGTCGTGCTCTGCGATCAACGCATGCCAGATATCTCAGGGACTGAATTCCTGGGCGTAGTTAAAAACCTCTACCCTCACACAGTCAGAATGATACTCAGTGGCTATGCCGACCTGAAGTCAATCACCGATGCGATCAATGCCGGTTCTGTGTTTAAATTTATGATTAAACCGTGGGATGATGAGCCGTTACTTCGCAACATCGAAGAGGCCTTCGAATATTACAAATTAACCCGTTCCGCTAATAACGCTAAAAAGTAGGCGGTCTATTTAGCGAGCTTATCCTGACTCGCTGACTGGTTACATTAAAGATGATTAGCGCACCCATGCCTGACTCCCCTCTTCGCGCCGTATAAAATACCCACCAATAAACACTTTTACAGCACACCTAGCGCAGGTTTTTGCTTATAATATTCTGCAATCACTCTCTTAACACCTGGAATCTGGCACACTATGAATATGGTATCTTCGATAAAAAAGCGCTGGGCGCAATGGTCGTCCATTCTACTCATCATCGTTGGCGTCGCATTCGGCGTCACGCTGCTGCCCAAAGGCTACAGTGAAGACCTGTCTGTCATCGGCAGCGGTACAAATGTCGCCGTACTCGTACATAATAAAGAAGGTGTGCGCAGCATGAATCTGATGAACCAGATTGACGTAATTCGCGATAACTACCAGGGGCGCATCGAATTTCGTATTGCTGAAAGTGGCTCACAACAAGGCGCCGAATTTGCTCAACGTAATATGGCAGGTGATGCCACCCTGGTACTATTTAAAGGTGATGGCACCACTGCCGGTAAAGTAGGTAATTTCGATAACGCTGAAAGTCTGGCAAAAACGCTCGACCAGATTTTTGGTTATTGATCGGGATTTTCGCTTAACGTCTCCTGTTCAGCCATATGCACCGTAAGCTGATTGAAAGGGATATTCCAGCCGTAGTGGTTGCACGCATCAGTAGCTGCACGCTGTAAAAAACGGTCGATGGAAAAATAGCTGTCGGCCGCCTTCCCCTCAAATATTGTAATGATCAGAACGTTGAGTGATGAGGCCGCTGCTTCTTTAAACTCTACCTTGAGTTCTTTAAGCGATGGCTGAAAGACCTCCTGAGCCATCGCTTCACGAATATAATCGCAAAGTTTTTCAGGCACCTCTTTGGTGATGATACTCTGGTCAGCATAATCAAATCCAAAAGTCACAAAGACACCAAACCCATGCGATAAATTATTGGGGCTTAATCCTAAAAAGTCCGTCGTTGCATAGATGCGCGTACTCCCCCCTTTGACCTTCATCGTCACAAGCTCCGGGGTCTGCATCATCACCGGGCCAGCATAGCCATCATCTAACAGCATAAAATCTCCCGGCCGACAGGGAAACCAGGGTTCATCTTTAGAAAAACGCCGCGACTGTAATTCAAGCACCACTTGTGCCGGCAATTGCACAACACCACCGGCCAAAGCAGGGTTAGTTAGCGTGGTGTAAAAATTGAGTGCGGTAACACGCCACGGAATGCCATTATAGACAACCCGTTCATTTTCTCGCACCGGCCCAAGATTAAGTAATAATTTTGCTTCCGTAATATAACGGGGCAGCGACTGACGCAACGTCCATATAAAACCAATCAGGAATAACAGACTTAAGCCCAGTAAGAACCAATCGCCTTGAATATAAAAGACAATAATGACAGAGAAAACCGATAACAACACCGCAAGGGCTCGAAAGGCAATCTGCATTGCCTTTCCAAAAAGACGCGTCTCTTTATCCTTCTTATTCCCGAGAAAATGAACGAAGACTTTAGCCGAAACTTTAAAGAAAAGATAAACAACAACAAACGCAATAATCGCAAAAATAATATTCAGGCCACGTCCTGAGAAAAAGGCCCGCACCTGGTCAGTAATACTGACATCAGCAGCATCCGTCGGATTCAGTTTTTCTTCCAGCTGGAAAGTCACCAGCCGCAACTGATTGGATACATCATCATGGCGCTTATCCCAACTCTGCTTTAACGTTTCGAGATGAGCAATCAGGACTGGCGATTCAGCTTCCTTCTTAAGTTCTTTTATCTTTTCCAGCGCATTGACCGTAATAGGCAGCTGTGAAGTTAACACCGTTTTTTCTGTTCGCAGTTTTTCGATCGCGCGCGGACGCTCTGTCAGTCGTTTCATTTCATTCAGAATAGGACGAAAGACCTCTTTAAGCTCTTCTTGCCAGTCGAATTTAGCCAGCTTCTGGCTCTCTTCAAAGGCATCCAGATCGACACCGCCGGTCGCTATCGCTTCAAAATTTCTCTGTAGATCCTGGATACGTGCGGAAAGTTTGTCGCGCTGTCGTATCAGCGCTTTGGTATCCAGCTCATCTTTTGTTTTACTTAATGCCGTTTTAGTATCGGCTAACTCTTTTTGAGCACTTTCAATCGTGGTAATCAGCTCAACCAGTTGCTGCTTTGTTGTGTTGACCTTTGATTCAGGCACTGGAGCCACGTCGCCCACAACGGCCACTTCATCAGTGGACATCGCGTTCAACGGCGCTAGCAATGCCAGCAGCACTCCAAGCATAATAAATTTCTTAAACAACTTCGAAGTCACAATAGATCCTTGATTACTTTCTTAAAAACTACTTGCCACTACTGACACACCGATAGAAACACTTAAAATATTCAGGGGATTTCCCACTCACCCACGTCAGGGATACATTATCCCATAATACAAACACAACCACATCTTCGATTATGGGCGCCTCTAAAAACCCACTGAAGGCGCACTGACGGCATTGAAAACAAACTCAAAATGCTCATTTACTACGTGTAAACTCCGCTTTTTCGTTTGTTTTCGCCTTGCCATCGTCACCTTGATTGAATTTTTAGAGGGGCCCTTAACTTTCACAAAAGCTTAAGTGGTACCAATATAAAGCAGGGCAGAGTGGCATGCACACAAATATAGTGGCTTGCCCTCTGCCCAAACAGCGAATCCTAAATTTCGCTTTATTAGTACCTCATTTCACCTTAGCCCCTTCTGTTTTAATGGTGCCCACGGTGCCTACGGCCTGATTGACCACGTATTTCACCGCCCGGATTCGCCAGCGTATGTACATTGACATACATATTCCCATTCACGAGATTGGTGACCGCATCCTCAAAGGTAGAGATCAACACTCGCCCTTCACTATCCTTCGGCATCACAAGGTCGGCAACGGTTAACACTCCGCGCACCTCGCCAGAAAAAGGGCCGTCACTTCTAGGAAAATTAGGGTTAACACTGGCGTCCGCATATAACCAAAAAACCACGGGGCCGTTCCGTCCTTTTGGGCCGAGATGAAAGTGCGCCATGAAGATCGGTGTAGCAGTATTGGCGGCCTTAAAAACATAATGGATTTCACTGCGATCATTCGAAAGATGATACTTCACTTCCCCGTACGCACCTGTCACAACCCCTTTTACAGGTATCGTTGCACTACCTACCGCTACATTCACTACTTGTTCAGCGCCACTTAACGTTGTATGAAATTTCTTTGATGACCCCGCATGAGTTGTCATTGATGCCAGGGCTACGCTCGACATCATCGCGATACAGATAAGTATTTTATGCATTTTTAATCCCTCATATTTGCTGTCATTTACACCATCAATGGAGACCTACAACTAGCCGTCTATCGATTACTTTTATGCCCACTAGCAACCAAAGATGACTCCAGTAGAAAGATTTTCCTGACTGGTTTTGTAAGAAATTCGAGCATAACAGAGATCACAGAACAACAAAAAATATAATCATATTATTATAATTACGCAACACCGATCCCGGCATCGACCCCGGCTTCAGGCCAACCAACCTGCGCACATTAAAATTATTCGCTAAAAAAAACCGGTGACATTCCGATATAAATCACAACCCACAATTCAATAGTTTAATTGCTTTAAAATTAGAACCCTATGAATAAACTCATAAAAATAAAACTGAAAGCAGCGGCATTTCATCTGGCTGCAAGTGGCCTGTTAGTCTCACTTTATCTCATCATCGTCCACTTTCAGTGGTACCCGTATCCTTTCTTTATTATTGAAAATACATGGGAGGTTATCTGGCTGATTATTGCCATCGACCTGGTGCTAGGACCACTGTTAACCCTCATCGTTTACAGGCCCAATAAACCCAATTTAAAATTTGATCTAAGCGCTATCATTCTCATTCAGCTGAGTGCGTTAAGCTGGGGAGCCTGGACGACCTTCGATGTTCGCCCTGCCTATGTGGTGTTTGAAAATGGCCGTGCCACCATCCTTAATCACAAAGAGGTCTCCCGGAAAGCGATTGAAGATCCCCGTCTGCTGCAATCAAATAAAGCAGGCCCGCAACTTGTTTTTTTACGGCCCGCCAACAGTCAGGAAGAGTTCAGGGAACAGATGGATCTCGCCTTCGCTGGCACCGATCCTATCTACCAGGAAAAATTTTACAATGCGATTGATGAGCACAAAGAGACCCTCCTTTCACAGGGCATCGATATCGAAAAACGAATGGAAGAACACCCCCAACTTGCGGCAAGTGTTAAACAGTATCTACAAAACAATAATCAGACATTAGAGAATGTCGCTTTCTTTCCGATAAGAGGGCGCAACGAAAATAGTATTATTATCCTCTCGCGACCGGAGGCTGAAATAATTGGGCATCTCGATTTTTCATTAGAGTAGATTGGACTTGAATTTTTAATATACGAAGTCGATAGACAGTTCATCAAAAATAAATATCCACCGTCATCTGAATGAATGCCAGGTGACGGTAGATGCCATACCGCTTTTCACATCACGCCTTTTTATAAATCTCCGCACCATCTTTAACGAACTGCACGGCCTTTTCTTCCATCCCTTTCTGTAGTGCCTCCTGTTCCGTGACGCCCTGCTTTGCAGCATAGTCACGCACATCCTGGGTAATCTTCATCGAACAGAAGTTTGGACCGCACATTGAACAGAAATGGGCTACCTTGCCGGAATCTTTAGGCATGGTTTCATCGTGATATTCACGTGCACGGTCAGGGTCTAGTCCCAGATTGAACTGATCTTCCCAGCGGAACTCAAAGCGCGCTTTGGATAAAGCATTATCACGCACCTGTGCGCCGGGATGTCCTTTGGCAAGATCGGCGGCATGTGCCGCAATCTTATAAGTGATAATACCTTCTTTAACATCGTCTCGGTTCGGCAGACCCAAATGCTCTTTCGGGGTAACGTAACAGAGCATGGCGCAAC
>CALZIG010000201.1 GCA_945787585.1 uncultured Gammaproteobacteria bacterium
AAAGAGGCCCCCGCCGGTACGATGCAGGTGGTGCTCGGTTCAGGCTGGCCGGGGGTGTTGCTGCACGAAGCAATTGGCCACGGCCTGGAAGGTGACTTCAACCGCAAAGGCACCTCCGCCTTCTCTGGGCGCGTCGGTGAGCGTGTGGGTTCCGATCTCTGTACTGTTGTTGATGATGGCACGCTGGAACACCGTCGTGGTTCACTGAATATTGATGACGAAGGGGTGCCGTCCGAGAATACCGTGTTGATCGAAAAGGGCGTACTCAAAGGTTATATGCAGGACAAACTCAATGCGCGCCTGATGGGCGTTGCCTCGACTGGCAATGGTCGCCGTGAATCCTACGCGCATCTACCGATGCCACGCATGACCAACACTTATATGTTACCGGGCCAGCATGCACCGGAAGAGATTATTGCATCGGTCAAAAACGGCCTCTATGCGGTTAACTTTGGGGGTGGGCAGGTGGACATTACCTCCGGCAAGTTTGTCTTCTCTGCCAGTGAGGCCTACATGATTGAAAACGGCAAGGTGACTTACCCAGTAAAAGGCGCGACGTTGATCGGCAACGGCCCCGATGTGTTGCAACGGGTGACGATGGTGGGTGATGACCTTGCGCTGGATGCCGGGGTCGGAACCTGTGGTAAAGAGGGGCAGAGTGTGCCGGTCGGCGTAGGGCAGCCCACCTTGTTGGTCGATGGCCTCACCGTGGGAGGCACCAGTGTATGAGCGGTGATAGTGCAAAGGCGCGAGATATAGTAAAGGCACAGGCCTCGCTGGAATCGATCGCAGCGCAGGTGTTGCAACTGGCGAAGGGGCAGGGGGCGACAGCGGCAGAAGTGGCGTTGAGTGAAGAGTCGGGCCTGTCGGTGAATGTGCGCCTTGGCGAAGTCGAGACCATCGAGTTTAATAAAGATAAAGGGATCGGTGTCACGGTCTATTTTGATCAGCGCAAAGGGACGGCGAGCACCGCTGATTTCTCGACTGCGGCACTGGAAGATGCGGTCCGCGCGGCGTGCAGCATCGCAAAGTTTACCGCCGAAGACCCCTATGCGGGGCTGGCCGACGCGGAGCGGATGGCGACGGAAATTCCTGATCTCGACCTCTACTATCCGTGGGGTGTTTCGCCCGATACCGCGATTGAATTGGCCAAAGAGTGTGAAGATGCCGCGCGCAGTTATGATGCGCAGATTTCAAATTCGGAGGGCGCGAGTCTTTCCAGCCATGAAGGGACGCGCGTTTACGCCAACAGTCACGGCTTTAGCGGTGGTTACTCCACTTCGCGTCACAGCATGAGTTGTAGTGTGATCGTTGAAGATGACAACGGTATGCAGCGTGATTACTGGTATTCAGTGGCACGTGACCGACGTGACCTTGAAGCAGCCGCCGAGATTGGTAAAAAGACCGCAATGAGAACACTGCAGCGTCTCGGTGGCCGACGTGTGGATACCTGTAAGGTACCAGTACTATTTGCTGCCGATGTCGCCGGGAGGCTGGTGTCGCACATGATCTCCGCGATCCGCGGCGGCAATCTTTATCGTAAATCATCTTTTCTGCTGGATAAGCTCGGTGAGCAGATCTTTCCTGACTTTGTCCATATCCACGAACAGCCCCATATGAAAAAAGTGCTGGGCAGTGCACCGTACGACAGTGAAGGGGTCACTACCTACGCACGTGATCTGGTGCGTGACGGGGTGTTGCAGGGCTATGTGCTCGATAGTTATTCTGCGCGCAAACTCGGCATGGAGAGTACCGGCAACTCGGGTGGCGTACATAATGTATTGATCGAGCCGGGTGCGCTGGATCAACAGGGGTTATTGCGCGAAATGGGCACGGGGCTACTGGTGACGGAGCTGCTCGGCATGGGGGTCAATACTGTTACCGGTGACTACTCGCGCGGTGCGGCCGGTTTCTGGGTTGAAAATGGTGAGATTGTCTATCCGGTGGATGAGATCACGATTGCCAGTAACCTCAGTGATATGTTTATGCAGTTGCAGGCGGTGGGCAGCGATGTCGATCGTCGTGGTAACATCAAAACCGGTTCGTTGCTGATCGATGCAATGACGATAGCCGGGACATAAAAAATACAAACTATTTTGCTCATTACTCAGATCGGACCTCCATGACGGATAAACAAGATAATCTGGTAGAGGCACGTGGACTGACCTTCCATTTTGGGTCACGTGTGATATTTGATGGCATTGACCTTGACCTGCAACGCGGCAAGATCACTGCCATCATGGGGCCGAGTGGTACCGGTAAGACCACACTGCTGCGGCTGATTGGCGGGCAGATTAAACCCACTGCGGGCACCATTCACGTGGATGGACAAAATGTACCGGGGCTGTCGCGACGTGAACTCTTTGAACTACGCAAACGCATGGGCATGCTGTTTCAGAGCGGCGCACTGCTCACCGATCTTTCGGTTTTTGATAATGTCGCCTTCCCGTTACGTGAGCATACCGGTTTACCTGAGATGATGGTGCGTGATCTGGTGCTGATGAAACTCGAAGCAGTCGGCTTGCGCGGGGCGCAACGACTGATGCCGAGTGAACTGTCGGGTGGCATGGCGCGACGAGTGGCGTTGGCACGTGCCATCGCGCTCGATCCAATGATGATCATGTACGACGAACCGTTTACCGGACAGGACCCGATCTCAATGGGGGTGTTGGTGAAGCTGATTAGCGATCTCAATGAAGTCCTCGGCTTGACCAGTATCATGGTTTCACACGATGTCGCCGAGGCGTCGCAGATTGCAGACTATATCTATGTGCTCTCGCAGGGAATCGTGGTGGGTCAGGGCACGCCAGATGAACTGCGTGACTCTGACTCAGAATGGGTGCGTCAGTTTATGGAGGGGACGCCGGATGGCCCCGTGCCCTTTCATTACCCGGCCGGAGATTATGCCGATGAGTTGCTGTCGCGCGGTGATAGACGATGAATAGCTTGCAACAGCTGGGTCACGGCGCGCTGACCGCGTTTCAGCGGCTGGGACGCGCACACCTTTTTCTATTTGCGATACTCGCCGGGTTGCCTTCTCTGTTGCTGCGCCTACGGCTGCTGATTCAGCAGATTTTCTCAGTTGGGGTGTTATCGCTGGTGATCACGGTGGTTGCCGGGCTGTTTGTCGGCATGGTGCTGGGATTGCAGGGTTACAATACACTGGTCGATTTTGGCGCTGAGGATTCACTCGGTGTCATGGTCGCGCTGTCACTCGTTCGTGAGCTGGGGCCAGTAGTGGCCGCGCTGCTGTTTGCCGGGCGAGCGGGTTCGGCATTGACCGCTGAAATCGGTTTGATGAAGGCGACGGAGCAGCTGTCGGGGATGGAGATGATGGCCGTGGATCCGCTGAAAAGAGTCATCGCGCCACGTTTTTTGGCGGGCGTATTATCGTTGCCGTTATTAGCCGCCATCTTTAGTGCGGTGGGGGTGATGGGCGGTTATTTTGTCGGCGTTGGGCTGCTTGGGGTCGATGAGGGTGCCTTCTGGTCACAGATGCAGAGTCGTGTAGACTTTGATGAAGATATTATGAACGGCGTGATCAAGAGCATTGTGTTTGGTGTGGTGGTGACATGGATTGCGGTGTTTGAAGGGTATGATGCGGTGCCGACGTCAGCGGGCGTGAGCCGCGCCACAACGCGCACCGTGGTATACGCCTCACTGGCAGTACTGGGGCTCGATTTTGTGTTGACCGCCCTGATGTTTGGTGAAATATAGATGGTTGGCGAGCTATAAGGAATGTTGAGATGCAAAACACACGATTAGTCGAGACCCTGGTGGGGATCTTTGTCGCGGCGGGATTTGCCGCACTCTTCATGTTGGCGATGAAGGTGAGTAACCTCAACGCATTTTCGAATGTCGAAGGCTATGAGGTGTCGGCGAAATTTGACAATATTGGTGGGCTGAAGGAGTTGTCGCCTGTCAGTGTCAGTGGAGTGCGCATTGGACGTGTCACGTCGATCGCCTTTGATCAGGAGAGCTATCTGGCGGTGGTGACGATGACCATCGACCCAAAATATAATCGCCTGCCGACCGATACTTCGGCGAGCATTTTTACCTCGGGTCTGCTGGGTGAGCAGTACATTGGTTTTGAACCGGGCGGCGAAGAGGCCTTTTTGAAAGAGGGCGACATCATCAGCCTGACACAGTCCGCGATGGTGATGGAACAGATCATCGGCCAGTTTCTTTTCAGCAAGGCATCAGAAGGGAGCAAGACTGAGTAATGCGTAGGGTCTGCTTATCGGGTGTAATGGTGATAGGGCTGGCGGGTGGATCGTTGGCATACGCTGAGGAGCCGGTTGCTACCATCACATTGTCACTTGATGACGCAGTGGCGCGTGCCGTGGCGACCGATCCGCGCATTGAAGAGCGTCAGCATCTCGTGAGCGCGGCGCGCGCACTGTTGCAGAAGGCCGAGGGCAGTGATGACACGCGCGTGG
>CALZIG010000202.1 GCA_945787585.1 uncultured Gammaproteobacteria bacterium
AAAACTCATGCACTTCTTCAAGCAGCTCTTCAGTGGATTCGCTGACGCCACTCATCATAGCCGCCAGTGGACCCGCATGTTCATCCGCGCCATAAAGTACCACGCCAGAGAGAGAGGCCAATATCAGGCCGATGAAAAACATCACGATCATCGCACCCCCTGCCGGGTTATGGCCGATATAACGTCTGGCGCGCAGTAACAGCACATCTTTGGTGTACTGCCATACCATGGATGGACGGTAAACGAAGTCAGAAAAACGGGCATGTTCAGTGCCGATGAACCCCCAGATGAAGCGCAGGGCCAGCAACATCATGATGGCGTAACCGCTCCACACATGCACAGTCATGAAGTCATCTTCGGTTAGGTAGCATACTGCAAAGGTCGCGACCAGACTCCAGTGGAAGGCCCTGACAAATCGATCCCAGACCTTGATTTCGTTGGCATTAGTGTTACCCATGATTCATCTCCAGCAATTTCATATTGACGCAAAGCGTATCAGTTGAAACTGAAATCAAGCTGAAAGAGGTGGAGTAAATTATTTTATGGATTAGAATCATCACAGAGGAGGCGAGATGAAATCCAGCAACTTTGCCATCAAGGCCTATATCGTGGCGCTGCTTACGCTGTTGCTGGGTGTGGTGCTTAGCCTCAATCTGCACGACTGGTCGTGGTTCGCGCGCTCGGGTTCGCTGGTGGTCATCAACGGTATCATTCTTACCTCACATCAGATTATCGAGCACATGGGGCGTCTCAAACAGGGGCAGGCCAGATGGGAGTCACAGTTTAATCATGACTGGGCCGGGCATGATAAACAGCACTTGATTCACCACGAAGAGAGTATCTGGGCGACTGAAAAGTATGGCCTCTACATGCTGATTCTCGGCACACTGGTGTGGGGATTTGGTGATCTGCTTAATTAACCATCGCTACCTTTAGCGTCAACGGCAGCGATGGTCGATGATGCGTTAAGTCATGGCGCTAAAAAGTGTAATACTTCGGAATCACCACAATCCCGTTGGGTGATACCGCAAAACGTTTTTCATCTACTGCGCGGTCAAATCCGATTTCCATGCCATCAGGGATTTCAACCTCCTTATCGATAATGCAGTTGCGCAGCTGTACGCGTTTGCCAACCCGCACACCATTGAACAGCAGTGAGTCCTGTATCATCGATTCATCATCGACAAAGACATCGTTAAACAGAATCGAATGCTGCGACGAGCCGCCCGCGATCACCGCGCCATTTGAGATAATCGAGTTGATCGCAATCCCTTCATCACCGTATTCGCCCGGTACCGTACGCGCCGGGGGGTGTTGCCCGGAGTAGGTACGCACCGGCCAGTCTTCCTGATAGAGATTCATCGGCGGGGTCTTGTCGAGCAGGTCCATATTGGCCTGATAATAGGCGTCGATGGTATCGATGTCGCGCCAGTAACGGTCGGGTGTCACACGGCCTGACGGCCCGCCAAAAATGTAGCCGTGCGCCTTGCCGCTATCGATAAATGTCGGGATGATATCGTGAACAAAACTATGTTCTGTTTGATCGCTGTGATGCGTCGCCTTGAGTATCTGTAAGAGTTTCTCAATTGAGAAGATGTAGATCCCCATCGAGGTTAGCTGGTTTGATGTTGATGCGGCAGCGGTATCTGAAACCTGCGCATCACTCAGCGCCGTAATGCGTTGCTGTTCATCGATTGAAATCACGCCATATGTCGCCGCATCCGCAGGGGCATGTGCCATCCCGGCGATAGTGACATCGCCACCGTGCTGTTTGTGAAATGCCATCATTGGCGCGTAGTCCATGCGATAGATGTGATCGCCCGAGAGCACCATCACATGTTCCGCACCACTGCGTTCGAGCAGATAGCGGTTCTGGTAGAGCGCATCGGCCGTGCCCGTATACCACCCTTCGCCGGTGCGCATCTGCGGTGGTACCGTGGTGATGTACTCGCCCATCTCCGGATTAAAGACCGACCAGCCATCGCGGATATGTTTTTGCAGAGAGTGAGATTTGTACTGCGTCAACACCAGTATGCGCCGGATGCCGGAGTGCAAGCAGTTGGTGAGCGCAAAATCGATCACACGATACTTACCCCCAAACGGCACGGCCGCCTTGGCACGCTCTGCGGTCAATGGCGGTAAGTGCCTGCCCGTACTGCCCGCGAGCACCACGGTGATGGTCTGCTTAAACATTGTCATAACTCCATTCAAACGATTGCTTAAGCAGAGAAGCATAGCAATCAATGTGCCACGGTTCATGCTTTTATTATCGAGCAAGGCGCGTTGAGCTGTGTGAATGGCTGCCCGTAATGGGTGCGTGAGCGTGATTGCTGCACTATAAATGAGCTGTGATGACGTCAGGCGCTAAATTTTGCTTCTCGCGATTGAGGATTAGTGAGCTGTAAGGCGGCGTTAAATAAGCTTTATTGTGGTTGTATATTATCGAATTATAATATTCGATGAATTCTACTCGCTAATGTGTTATTAATGAATAATTGTGATGATATTGTGATGATGGATATATTGGGTGTGCGATAAAGTGTAGTGGTATAACACTACACTTTATCGCCTACTTATAGTTAGGGAAAAATCAGGCTTATTTTGTTATGTCAAACAATGTAAAAGAATTTGATTATGAGGGGTATGAAAAATCCCTCAAAGAAATATTGGAGCACACTCAGAAGGACTATTGGACTCAATATGTTGACATAAATAGGCATCAAGTATTTGTGGCTCGCACCTACCTTTGGGTTTCTGTTGCTATTATTGGAGTATATGCAGCAGTGTATAAGGAGGGCGTGGACTCGCCTTTAATATTTTCTACATATGGTTTGCTATTGTTCATCTTAGCACTTGGATTGGCTGTAATTTCATTCGGTATATGTTTGTACTCACTGCCAGCACGCTCTGGTTATTATAGGGTCGCCAATCCAAGCTGGGGTATTTATAGCAAAGCTGCCTATGACGTATTGAAGACAAAAACGAAAAATGTATATTCAAGTACACTCACAAGTTTGATAGATAATTATGATTCAGGGGTGGTGCATAATGTTAGGACAAATGATCGAAGAGCTAAGCTTTTAAGAATCACATCGTGGGTGCTAATTGCTTCATTTTGCCTTTCAATATTTTCGGTAGTTACTTTTGCTATCGAAAACATTCAACATAAAAACGAGGATATAGTTATGAACGATGAGAATTCTAATGAGTCAAGTCAGTCAAATACAACACCAGCAGCAGAGCCAGCATCCAGCAGTGTTCCTGATGTGCCTGTTCCTCAAGGGCCAATTGGCGTGCAAGGTCCAAACCATCAGACACACAGTGTAGATAACGAACCAAATTCAATTATTGTCACCGAAGGTGTTGAAGAGAAATAGTGGTAAATTTTCCCTAACAAGAGCCGGGCAGAATTCCACGGCGTTTCGTTTGTGCTTTAATAGCGCGAGCCTCACACAACTCCATTTTTTCGTTTACTGTAAACGTTATGGATGAGATTGATAATTATTATGCAGCTAGAAACAGATAGATTGATAATTAGAAGTGCAAATAAAAGTGACGTTGAATTCGTAGCGGACATGCAAACTAATGAGGGAGTGCAGAGGTACAAAGGAGGTGTTTGTGGCAGTTACATAGAGACCTTGAGTATTTTAAAAAACAATAAAAATCCTTTAAAAAATTATTTCATTGTTTTGTTAAAAAGTGAAAATAACCCTATTGGATTAGTTCTTTTTATAGAAAATGAGTATATTAAGGAACGTGAAGTATCAATAGGATTTATTCCTTCGTATTGCGGTAAAGGATATGGGCCAGAATCACTTTCGGCTGTTAGAGAATGGTGGCTGAATGAAAATAAAGTAAACTATATGTTTGCTACAGTCAGGCCTGATAATGAACATTCTATCTCTATGCTAGAAAAAGTGAACTTCGTGTATGTTAAAAAATATAAAGACAACTTTAAACCAGAACAATTGTTATATAAATATGTACGAGAAAACATATGATTATCAGCTTCATATGATGGCTTCGTTATGCTGTTCATTCGTCCGCGGAAGGGGGGTGATTAAAAAATAAGCAACTGGCAGGATCGATTAAAACTCAACCCCTTTCTTTTTTGTGTTTAGCAGCATTGCGTGAGATGTTATTTGGTGTAAAGTTTACTTCACTCTAAAAGATGAGATTAATGATGAAATTAAAAATGATAGGTCTTGGGTTTGTCGCATTGTTCACTAGTGTTGTGGCGTATGCAGAGAGTGCCACTGAAAAAGAGGCGGGAAAACTGCTCAACTCAATGGGCATGGAAGCAGCATTCAAGCAGTCGATGGATCAAATGCTCGAAATCCAGTTACAGCAAAAGCCTGCGTTGGTGCCATTTAAAGCGGTAATGGAGCAGTTTTTGCACAAGCATATGAGCTATGATGAATTAAAGCCTGAAATGATTCAGATCTATGCAAAAGCCTTTACCGAAGCGGAGCTTAAAGAGATCAACCATTTTTACGCATCGCCCACCGGTCAAAAAACAATAAAGATGCTGCCTGAGTTAATGGCAAAGAGTGGCGAAATCGGTGGACGACGTGTGCAGGAAAATATCGGAGAACTGCAAGCGATGATCGAGGCTGAGGCCGCGCGGCTTAAAAGCCTTGAGAGTCAGTAGATTTATTACGTTTGTTATTTGAAGTGTTTTAATCTTTCTCTGCGTGTGCAGCAATAGATTAAATTTGAGTTCAGTTTAATCTCAGTTTATTCCGGGATTAATCCCGGTTGAATCCCGGTTAAATCACAACTCAATCACTGAGCGACAATTTACGTATTTGATTCAATATCCACTGCGTCTCAGAGTCGCTTTCATAGAGCGGGTGCCAGGTGAGGTTTAACTGAAAGCCGGGGAATCCTTTCGGCGGCTCAAGAAGGCTAAGCGGCAAGTAGTTCATTAACTTTTTCGCGACGCGCAACGGCACACTCAGTAGATAATCACTCTCGCTGACAATTTGCGCTGCGGCCCAATAACTCCGCGTGGTGACTGCGATCGACCTTTGTAACCCCTGTTCGGCCAGCCACGTTTCCACCACATTCGTACGCAAGCCCAGCGGCGAGGGATAGACATGACGTAACCCCCCCAAATTGTTTGAGGGTTAAATGCTGGTGGGCCGCCAGGGGGTGCTTTTGCGCAACGAGGCAAACAAGCCGATCACTGATCCAGCTTTCTGAGCGCAACCGCTTTGATGACTTGCTGTATTCAGCGACGTCAATGATGAAACTGAGCTGGCCGGTTTCTAATAAAGGCTCGGGGTCTTCTGCAGTCAGCATGTGTGCAATCAGCTGAACATTAGGCGCTGACTGACGCAAGCATGTAGCTAACGGCGGTAGCACGATGTTCTCACAATAGTCACTCATGCCAATGACGAATCGTGCCCGCGAGGTCTCTGGCTCGAACGGCTGAGCGGGCTGAATGGTACGCGCCACTTGTTGCAGGATGGAACGTACGGGCGTTTCCAGTGCAAGCGCACGCGGCGTCGGTTGCATCCCATTGGCGCCGCGCACCAGAATGGGATCATCAAGCATTTCGCGTAAACGCTTCAGTGCATTACTCATTGCAGACTGGCTTAGAAACACTCGCGCAGCGGCGCGGGATACATTCTGCTCTTGCATCAGTACATCAAAGATCAATAATAAATTGAGATCAAGCCGACGCAGTGCCGAGTGACTATCGATTTCGTGAATACTTGAATCATTACTATTCATTTCACAAATCATATCAGGGCCACTAAGCTTTCTCCATCGAATACTCGATCACAATCAAAGGGAGCATAAAATGAAAGCAATGCAAGGATTTGGTATTAAAAAAAGTGTCCGGACGTTAGCCGCTACGGCTTTGTTCTGTGTATTTGGTTTCGCTCAGTCTGTTCAGGCAGACGATAAACGTATCGCTGTAACGCCCCAGCTGACGCTCGAAATGGCGAAGAAAGCGACAATATCGGCTTTACGGCAATGTAGTCGGGACGGCTATGCGGTGAGTGTCGCGGTGGTCGATCGTAGCGGGGTACTTATTGCTCAGGTGCGTAACCCAGCGGCTGGCCCGCACACCATCGGCAGTAGCTTAGGCAAGGCGTTCACCTCCGCCAGCATGGGGCAAGCAACCGCAGCGCTGGCAAACGCCATCGCAGCGAATCCTGCGCTTGACGGCCTGCGTGACATGGACGACAGAATGGTGATTCTGGGTGGCGGCTTACCGATTATGATTGGTGGCCAACGCGTCGGTGGCATTGGTGTGGGTGGTGCACCGGGCGGACATCTGGATGAAGCCTGTGCGATGCACGGTCTGCAACAGATCGGTGCACAATAACTAATGCACGAGCATCAACCAAAACAGACGGAGCCGGCCCGCAAGGGTTGGCTCCCCAAATTACTATTCGTTATCGCCTTGAGTTGTATGGGTAGTGTGCAAGCCAGCAGCGAGGCTATAGCGAGCAAATCTGATCTGTTACTTGTGACTCAATTCAAGTCGCATCACCTGGCGTTTGTGGATACTCAAAAAGGTGTGATTGCGCGGGTAAAAGTAGGGCGTGCCCCATACGGGGTGGCCGTTAGCCGCGATGGGCAGGCCTATGTTGCGACCGCAGAAGGCGTTGCGGTTGTCGACATCCGTTCGCGTCTGCGTACCGCGCTGATTCCATATCAGGCTGCATTGAGCGGAAGGCAGTGGGGCGAATATCGACAGGGCGGTATGGGCATCGCTGTCTCTTCAGACGGCAAGACGGTGGCGGTGGGCATTCATCGCGGCGATCGCGCTGGTCAGTTGGAGATCATTTCGACGCAATCGAAAACCGTCACGGCCAGTGTGCCGACAGGTATTCGACCCTTTCAGGTGTTATTCAGTCACGAGGACGACGAGGTTTATAGTATCGATCACGACTCGTATTCAGTGACCGCTTATAGCCTGAACAATCGCTCATCGCGGGTCTTTGAGGTGGCACCGCTCGGCTACGGGGGATTTGCCAAACCACACTACGCCGCTATTAATGCAGAGGGGTATCTGTTGTTGCCGATACAGGGCCGCACGCTACTTCAGTTGAACCCGAAGACGGGCGCGCAAACACAAATCCCGCTGTCTGCTCAAACACATCAGCACGGTGTTGTATTGAGCCGCGATGCGGCTACACTGTTGGTTGTCGGAACAGGACCTGCTGGCGAGGTTAATGGTGCCGCGGTACTCAGTCGTATTAATCTGCGTGATGGACGGGAAACGCATCTTCCGCTTAATGCCGAGCACGAACAAATTGTGCTGAGTGGCGACGATAAGACAGCGTATCTCACTGGCGGAAATAGCTTTACGGAGGGGTGGGACGGTATCAGTGTCATTGATCTTACGCGCAATAAAATTCGATTCCTCCAGGTTGGTAAGCAGCCTCTGGGGATCGCGTTGTGGGGAAGTGCGGCAAGCAATAGGCAATAGGGAATAGGGAATAGGGAATAGGGAATAGGCAGAATTGATGCCTGGTGAATGAGAAACTACTGCGCTCGCTGCTTGCCAGATCGAGATGACAAAGTGATTAAAACCAACGTCACAATCAAGCCACTGATCGCGCCGTAAAGATGGGCATCAACAATCACATTGCCGCCTGCAAACTCGGCACTGCCAGGCAGTGGGCCTATTAGTTGCTCCCATGCAAGCTTTGCGCTAAGGAGTATTAATAACACTAGCTCAGCGCGATAACCGGCCTTGATGCTGACCACTGCGCCGGCGACAAACATGCCGTGCAGTACCCCGGAGAGTCCGACGTACCATTGAAGTGCGGGATTGAGGAGTAGCATGGCGCTGCTGATGGCGAGGGTACTTACGAGAAAGATGATCAGCCAGCTTGTCGGTTTGATGGTGTGGCCAAACAGTAACCAGATCAGCAGTAGCCCGATTACGTTCATCATAAAATGTGGCCAGCCGAGGTGCACGAGGTGTCCAGTGACAATGCGCCAGAGTTCGCCTGATAGAATGCCTTCGCGGTCGTAACGTAACCATTCACTGGCCTCATTTCCGCCCAACTGAATTAGCAGTGCGATAGTGCAGAGTATCAGTGGTAATTTACTATTGCGACTCAGCGATGTCGCAGTGAACTTTTTGGCAGGTGGCTGCGATGGTGGCTGTGAATGGGGCGGTATTAATGTCATGTTGCGCGCTATCGTTCCAGCGCTTTAATCAGCGCCTCACGTAACTGTTGCAGTTGATCCGCATCGCTGATGATGTTTTCATCTTTATCACTAAGATAAAAAACATCTTCTGCGCGCTCGCCGAAGGTACCAATTTTGGCATTGTGCACTTTGACGTGACATTCCATCAATACTTTTCCAATCCGAGATAGCAGCCCGGGGCGATCGCTGGTGATCAGTTCCATGACGGTTAGATCGCTATTAGGATCGCTGGAAAAATTGAGCTGGGTGGGGGTGTGAAAATGTTTGAGCCTTCGCGGCAGGTGGAGCGTCGCGGGCGGTAGCGCTAAATCGCTTTTAACAATGCTGCGTCTCAGCATGTCGATAATGTGCTCAATGCGATGGGTATCTTTAATCGTATTGCCATCATTCTCAAGTGCAATATAAGTGTTGAGGGTGAAGCCATTTTGCGTGGTGATGATGCGCGCATCGATAATATTGAGGTTGAGTTGATCAAGCGCGGTTACGGTATTGGCAAAGAGGTTCTCTTTATCTTGTGCATAGATAAATATCTTGGTGCCGCCCTGCTCGTTGTCTGAGCGCACCATGATCAGTGGTAGCGGTGCATCACCGTGCTGGATGATCTCATCGCTGTGCCACGCGACTTCACTGGCAGTGTGGCGCATAAAGTAGTCGTCATCGAGTTGTTGCCATAGCGCATCAACTTGTTCGCTGTTCTGTTGTGATAGCAGTGCGCGCGCGGCTTGCTGCCGCTCAATGACGAGTTCATTTTTATTGACCTGATTATCAAGGCCACGTTGTAGTGCATTTTTTGTGACGCTGTAAAGTTTAAATAGCAGCGTGTCTTTCCAGTTGTTCCATAGTTTCGGATCGGTGCCTCGAATGTCGGCGACGGTGAGTAGGTAAAGATAGTCGAGCTGAACCTGTGTTTGAACAATGGCCGCAAATTCAGCGATGACATCGGGGTCGCTGATATCCTTGCGTTGTGCGGTGACGGACATCACCAGATGATTCTCTACTAACCACGCGACAAGATTAGAGTCTTTTTTGCTGAGGTCGTGTAGTCGGCAAAAGGCGAGTGCATCTTCCCGGCCTAGTTGAGAATGGTCGCCACCGCGGCCTTTGGCAATGTCGTGAAACAGTGCGCCGAGGTAGAGTAGTTCTGGCTTTTCAAGTTGATCGATGATGTCACTGCAATTAGGGAATTCATCGCGATATTCAGGGACGGTTAAACGTCTCACGTTACGCACAACATTGAGTGTGTGTTCGTCTACGGTGTAGACGTGGAACAGGTCATACTGCATCTGGCCGACAATTTTACCGAATGCCGGGATATAGGCAGCCAGCAGGCCGTAACGATTCATGCGCCGTAACTGGTGCGTAATGCCGCGTGATTGGCGTAGCAACGAGATAAAGTATTCCTGACAGGCTGGATTACTGCGAAAGTCGTCATCGATCAAATAAAGATGGCTACGTATCAGTCGAATGGTGGCGGCGCGTACCCCTTTTATTTCAGGTCTTTGTGCAAGAATCAAAAATAGTTCGAGCAGCGCCGATGGATGTTTTTTAAATACGTCGTCATCGGTGACTTCAAGATAGTTGGCAATGACCTGAAAGCGTTCGTTGATGATGATCGGGGTAATATCATCATGATCGCTAAGGATCTCTTCACGGAAGTGCTGCAACAGCATCTCATTTAGCCGGTGCACTTCCATAATATGGATGTAGTAGTCCTGCATAAAGGTCTCAACAGCGAGACTATTGTTATTGTCCTGATGGCCTAATGCCCGGGCGATATGCTGTTGATAATCGAATAACAGCCGTTCTTCGCTACGCCCAACGTGTAGATGGAGTACGAAACGTACCCGCCACAGAAAGTCACGCGCTTCGATCAATGAGTCGTATTCTTCGGGTGTTAAAAACTTTTGGGTGACCAGTGCCTCCAGTGATTCGGCGTTGAAATGGCGGCGCGTGACCCACGAGATCATCTGCAGGTCTCTGAGGCCGCCGGGGCCTTCTTTCACATTGGGTTCAAGATTGTAGGCGGCATCGTGATATTTGAGATGGCGCTCGCGTTGTTCATTTTCTTTTGCCTTGAAAAATGCGGCGCTGGACCAGATCTGATCAGGTTTGATCCGCTGTTGTAGTGCTTCCAGTAATGCAGTGGGCCCTGCCAGATGACGCGCTTCAATCAGGTTGGTGATGACTGTGATATCACGTGTCGCTTCAATAACACATTCATCAATGGTGCGGGTGCTCTGCCCGATCTCAAGGCCGATGTCCCATAGAAAGGTGATGAGGGCGCTGAGTGCCTCCTGATAGTCACCGTGATTTTTTTGTGCTAACAGGATTAAGACATCGATATCTGAGTAGGGGTGTAGTTCGCTACGGCCATAACCGCCGACGGCAACCAATGCAATGTCGTCGCTGCCAGTGGGCATAAAGTGTTGCCATGCGCACTGTAGCAGGCGATCGGTGAATTTGGCGCGTTCGTGAACTAGCGTGGTGATGGCGATGTCGCTATCGAGATGTGCGCATAGTGTCTCGATGACTTCGCGTGTCGCCACACGGCAGTTGCGTTGCAGGTCAGAACTGTTTGCGAAAGCGCAATCGATATTGGCGAGATGGGTAGATAACACAGGATGAGTTCGCTTTTAAATTAGGAGATTCGGTTTGATGCTGTGGGTGTTTAGAAATGTTCGTCAGGGCGCTTTGTCAGTACCTCGACACCATCGTCAGTGACGAGCAGGGTATGTTCCCACTGAGCGGTGAGGCTGCGATCTTTGGTGATCACCGTCCACTCATCGTCCAGTAACTTGACATGGCGTTTGCCGATATTCACCATCGGTTCAATGGTAAAGGTCATGCCCGCTTCCAGCGGCATGCCGCTACCGCGTTTACCGTAGTGCAGCACCTGCGGTTGCTCGTGAAAAACACGCCCGATGCCGTGGCCGCAATATTCACGCACGATCGAGCATTTTTGTGTTTCGGCGTGGTGCTGGATGGCAAAGCCGATATCGCCCAGACGGGTACCCGGTTTGACCAGCTCGATCCCCTTCAGCAGGCATTCATGACTGATGCGGATGATACGCTTTGCCTTCTCCGAGACCTCGCCGACGCAAAACATCTTGCTGGTATCGCCGTGGTACTCATCTTTGATCACGGTGACATCGATGTTGACGATATCGCCTTCTTTGAGTGGTTTGTTGTTCGGGATGCCATGGCACACGACGTGATTGACTGAAGTGCAGATCGATTTGGGAAAGCCATGATAGTTGAGCGGTGCTGGAATTGCCTGCTGCACGTTGACGATATAGTCATGGCAGCGCACATTCAGCTCCTCAGTGGTGACGCCGGGCTGGACGTAAGGGCCGATCATTTCGAGTACCTCAGCGGCGAGTCGGCCCGCGACGCGCATTTTTTTGACTTCTTCTGCGGTTTTGATCTGGACGGTCATGGCTACCTGCATGTTAAAAATAGTTGAAACATCAAAAATCGATGATCATCGTGATCACTAAGATTTTTTTGCTTATTATTGAGTTGCTTAGAATACTATCCTGAATTCCATGTGGAGGACAACATCGTCTCATGTGGCTGTGCGGATGTCCTTGTTTATTGTGGTATTTTGTCTTTTGTGGTATAAAGCGCGCGCAGGTTTCAAACTTCGAGGCCCACGCATGTCGATTCCCCTGTCAAGAATGGGTGAAATTGGGACGTTAGTGGCTGAGCAGTGGTTCCCTGTAAATATACTAAAAATACTCACATATACCGTCACATGTGTTTGGGTGCCTGCTTGTCAGGTTAATGCATGGGGTATATGGAGGCCTAACCCAAATAATAGGAGAAGATTAGAATGCCAAATATTTCCATGCGCAATATGCTGGAAGCCGGTGTCCATTTTGGCCACCAGACTCGTTACTGGGACCCTAAGATGGCGCCGTTCATCTTTGGAGCTCGCAGCAAAATCCATATCATCAACCTCGACAAGACCCTGCCACTGTTCAATGATGCGATGAACTTTGTCGGTAAGCTTGCCTCTAACCGTGGCAAGATTCTTTTTGTTGGCACCAAGCGTGCCGCACGTGAAGTCGTTAAAGAGCAGGCGCTGCGTTGCGGTATGCCTTATGTGAACCAGCGCTGGATGGGCGGTATGCTCACCAACTTTAAGACGGTTAAGCAGTCAATCAAGCGTTTGAAAGATCTGGAAACGATGTTTGCTGAAGGCAAGCATGAGCGCATCAATAAAAAAGAAGCGCTGGGGCTGAGCCGCGAGATGGAGAAACTGGAACGCGATCTCGGTGGTATTAAAGATATGGGCGGACTGCCTGATGCAATCTTTGTTATCGATGTCGGTTACGAAAAGATTGCCGTGAGTGAAGCGAAGAAGCTAGGGATTCCTGTTGTGGGCGTTGTGGATACTAACAACAACCCTGGTGGTCTGGATTACATCATTCCTGGGAATGATGACGCTATTCGTTCGATAGGCCTCTACCTGCAGGCAGCGGCGGATGCGGCGCTGGAAGGGCGTGCGTCAAGTGGTCAGATAGGTGCGGGTGATGATGAGCTCATCGAAGTGGATGACAGCGGTGCCCCTGCTGAAAAAGCGCCTAAGCGTGCCACCAAGGCTAAGACTGCAACAGTGAAGACAAAAGCGGCCAAAAAGACGGTAGAAACTGCCGCAGGTGACGACGCTGCACCTGCTGAAGCAACTGCATAGGCGATGCCTGTTGGTAGCGCCGGGGGATTGTTCCTCGGCGCTACAATTAGTTCAGTCTGAATTTAGTGAAATATAGAGAATACGAGGTTTTAAACGATGGGAATTACAGCTGCTCAGGTTAAAGAGCTCCGTGAGCGTACCGGCTCTGGGATGATGGAATGTAAAAAAATGCTGGTTGAGACGGGTGGCGATATTGATGCCGCGATCGAAATGATGCGCAAATCCGGCATGGCGAAGGCCGATAAAAAGGCCGGTCGCATTGCGGCTGAAGGGATCATCGTTTTTCGTGCCAGTGACGACGGTAAAAATGGCGCGATTGTAGAAGTGAATAGTGAGACAGACTTTGTCGCCAAGGCTGATGGGTTTATCGAATTTGCCGATCAAGTGACAGATACCATCGTCGCCACACAGCCTGCCGATGTTGATGCGCTGTTAGCGGGTCCGATGACAGGTACTGATGCCTCTGTGAACGACGCACGTCTGGCGCTGATTGCCAAGATTGGAGAAAACATCAATGTGCGCCGTTTTGCGAACTACAGCAGTGAGGTTGGCACCGTCGGAGGCTATCTGCACGGCGTGCGTATCGGTGTGATCGTTGAGCTGGAAGGTGGCGATGCGGCACTGGCAAAAGATATTGCGATGCACATTGCTGCAAGTAAGCCACTGGCTGTTTCTGCTGATGACGTCTCCGCTGATGTACTGCAGAAAGAGAAAGAGATCTTTAGTGCGCAGGCGGCAGAGAGTGGCAAGCCCGCTGAGATTATTGAGAAGATGGTGGATGGCCGGATTCGTAAGTACCTGGCTGAGATCACCCTTGAAGGGCAGCCGTTTGTGAAAGACCCGGATACCACCGTAGGTAAGCTGTTAGAGAAAAATGGTGCGAAGGTGATTCGTTTTGAGCGCCTTGAAGTAGGTGAAGGGATTGAAAAAGTAGAAGAGGATTTTGCTGCGGAAGTCATGGCGCAGGTTAAAGGGAGTTAAACCAGTGACATCGCTTGACGGATCGACAGCGGTTGCCACTGAGGAAAGTTGCAAACCTATCTATAAACGCATTCTGCTCAAGATGAGTGGTGAGGCGCTGATGGGTAACGGGGACCATGGCATTGAGCCAGAGGTCGTTAATCGTATTGCGACTGATGTGTGTGAGTTGGTGAAACTCGGGGTAGAGGTGGCGATGGTCGTGGGCGGTGGCAACATCTCCCGCGGCGCCACCCTTGCCGCATGTGGTATGGATCGTGTTACCGCTGATCACATGGGGATGCTCTCCACGGTGATTAACGCGCTGGCGATGCAGGATGCACTGGAACACCACGGTGCCTATGCGCGCGTGATGTCTGCGATAAAAATTAATCAGATCTGTGAAGATTACATTCGCCGCAAGGCGATTCGCCACCTTGAAAAAGGGCGCGTAGTGATCTTTGCTGCCGGTACTGGCAATCCTTTTTTTACCACTGATTCGGCCGCCAGTCTGCGAGGCATTGAAGTGAATGCAGATGCAGTACTGAAGGCGACCATGGTCGATGGTATCTACTCTGAAGACCCGAAGAAAAACCCTGCTGCCGAACGTTATAGCAAGCTCACGTATGATGAGGTACTGCATCGCAAATTGATGGTGATGGATGCCACTGCGATTGTATTATGCCGCGATAATAATATGCCGTTGCGCGTGTTTGATATTACCAAACCGGGTGCACTAAAAGATGTTGTGATGAGCGAAGCAGAAGGCACGCTAGTGACGAATGGAGCTAATGCATGATTAATGAAATCAATAAAGATGCAGAGATCCGTATGGGTAAGAGCATCGAGTCATTGAAGCTGGCGTTTGCCAAAATGCGAACAGGCCGTGCTAACGTCAGTTTGCTGGATCATCTTAAGGTCCCTTATTATGGTAACGATGTGCCATTGAGCCAGTGTGCAACCGTGTCGGTTTCTGAGGCGCGCACACTGACGATCAGTCCGTGGGAAAAGGAACTTGTGCCGGTGATTGAAAAGGCGATCATGCGCTCTGATCTGGGGTTGAACCCTTCGACCGCAGGAACCACCATTCGGATTAGCATTCCGCCGCTGACCGAAGAGCGTCGTAAGGATATGATCAAAGTTGCTCGCGCTGAGGCCGAGTCTGCACGTATTGCGATTCGTAATATTCGGCGTGATGCTAACAGCGATTTTAAAGAGTTGTTGAAAGAGAAAGAGATCACCGAAGACGAAGAGCGTAGTGCGGAAGACGGGGTGCAAAAGTTGACGGACCGTTTTGTTGCAGAGGTGGAAACGCTACTGACAGCAAAAGAAACAGACCTGATGGAAATCTGATCTGCTTCCAGGTTGGGTTTTAGTCAGGTTTTAATCGAGTTTGGATCTGGCGTGATGTGATTTTTGCTAAACTGGAATCACGTATACACTACTGAAATCTCATCGCTCAATAAGGTTTAGATTGTCTCAAATAATGTCCGCTAGCAAAACTGAAGTTCTTTCGACATCAGCCACTACCGGTGCCCTGCCGCGTCATGTTGCGATCATCATGGATGGTAATGGCCGCTGGGCCAAAAAACGCTTTATGCCGCGTATTATGGGCCATAAAGCGGGTGTTGAAACGGTACGCACCATGGTGCGTCACTGCGCCGAAAAGAATATCGAAGTCCTTACCCTATTTGCCTTTAGCAGTGAAAACTGGCGTCGCCCCGAAAAAGAGGTGCGCTTGCTGCTGGAGTTGTTTGTGTCCGCCTTGCAGCGTGAAGTAAAGCGCCTTAATGATAATAATGTCGTGCTGAAGGTCGTCGGTGATCGCAGCGCTTTTCCTGAATCGCTACAGAAAGAGATTATCAGCGCCGAGACAATCACCAGCACAAACACGGGCCTTAAACTGGTGATTGCGGCTAATTATGGTGGTCGCTGGGATATTGTGCAGGCCGCGCGGACGCTGGCTGATGAAGTCGCTATAGGGCAGCTTGATGCGTCACAGATCGATGAGGATGCGCTTAACCGTCATCTGTCACTTTACGGGATGCCAGAACCAGACCTTTTTATTCGTACCGGCGGTGAAGAGCGGATCAGTAATTTTCTGTTGTGGCAGCTCGCCTATTGTGAAATGTATTTTACCGAGACGTTATGGCCTGACTTTGATGGCGATGCCTTCGATATCGCACTGGCCTCATTCAGTAAGCGTCAGCGCCGTTTTGGCCGTACCGGTGATCAGGTGGAGCAGGAACAAAATGCTTAAACAGCGCCTGATGACAGCGGCTGTGCTGATCCCGCTTTTTGTTTGGGGCGTGATCGCGCTATCGACAACCTACATCTCACTCCTGTTTGCACTACTGGTGACGGCCGGGGCCGTCGAGTGGATGCGGCTGATGGGGACGCCGGCAACGATTGGAAAATATCAGTTTATTGCCCTGGTTTGGGTGTTGATGGTGGTCGCCGCTTGGGCTAGTCAGATTACGGTGCTTTTTTATCTGCTATTGGCGGCAGCGGTGTTGTGGTGGTGTTATGCCATACGGCTATTACAGCGTTATAGCGCACATGTGCTGAATGCTGAGGCTGCGGGGGAAAACAGGCTGTTTCCACTGGCGGCACTCCCAGCGATCGGCATTGTGCTGCTGGTACCGACCTGGATTTCACTGGTCGTGCTGCATCAAATATCACCGTACTGGCTACTGTTTTTGATGGTGTTGATCTGGGGTGCTGATAGCGGTGCCTACTTTGCTGGCCGCGCTTTTGGTAAACGTAAGCTCGCGCCACAGGTGAGCCCGGGAAAGAGCTGGGAAGGTGTTGCCGGGGCGATGGCGACAACGCTGGTGATCGCGTTGATCGGTGGTGTTGTGCTTGAAGTAAGCGGTGTTGCGCTGTTGGGTTTAGTCTTGCTTGCGCTGGTCACGGTTGCCTTTTCGATTGTGGGTGATCTGATGGAAAGTCTGATGAAGCGGCGTGTGGGCGTAAAAGACAGCGGTATGTTGTTACCGGGGCATGGCGGCGTGCTGGATCGTATCGATAGCCTGACGGCCGCCGGACCGGTGTTTACGCTGGGTGTTTCGCTACTCGGTATTCGCGCATGAAGGGCGTTACGGTACTGGGCTCGACCGGTTCAGTCGGTGTCAATACGCTGGATGTGATTGCGCAGCACCCGACGAAATACCGCGCGGTTGCATTGACCGCCAACCAGAATGTCGCGCGACTGTTTGAACAGTGCGTCGCGCATCGTCCCGATTATGCCGTAATGATGGATGCGTCAGCAGCCGCACAGTTACAGCAAAAAATTGCGGCTGAAGGGTTGGCGATTGAAGTACTGCTGGGCGCCGATGGTTTGGCGCAGGTTGCGACACTGCCGCAGTGTGAGCAGGTGATGGCGGCGATAGTGGGTGCCGCCGGACTGCTCCCGACGCTGGCGGCGGCACGTGCCGGCAAGCGGGTATTGCTCGCCAATAAAGAGGCGTTGGTGATGTCGGGCCAGCTTTTTATGGATGCCGTGCAAACGCATGGTGCCGAATTATTACCCATTGATAGCGAACATAACGCGATCTTTCAATGCATGCCTGCATTGGTATCGGGGCGAAGTGCAGGGCTTGAAGCGTGCGGCATTGAACAGATTCTGTTGACCGGCTCTGGCGGACCTTTTCGCGCCGTCTCGCCTGCGGCGCTGGTGGATGTGACCCCCGATCAGGCGTGCGCCCATCCCAACTGGGAGATGGGACGCAAGATTTCGGTCGATTCCGCGACCATGATGAATAAGGGGCTGGAGCTGATCGAGGCGTGCTGGCTGTTTGATGTGCCACCGGAGAAGATTCAGATTGTGGTACACCCGCAGAGTATTATTCATTCGATGGTGGAGTATGTGGACGGGTCAGTATTAGCGCAGATGGGCAGTCCCGATATGCGTATTCCGATTGCCCACGCGATGGCGTGGCCACAGCGTATGTCATCCGGGGTCGAACGGCTTAATTTCTTTGATATCGCCCGGCTTGATTTTGAACCGCCAGACGATACGCGTTTCCCGTGTCTGCGACTGGCGCGCGAGGTGGCGCAGCAGAAGGGCACCGCGGCGGCCATTCTGAATGCCGCCAATGAGATTGCAGTAGCGGCATTCCTCGCTGAAACATTGCAATTTACCGATATTAGTCGTGTCATTGAAGCCACGTTATCCGATGTCAGCGCGCATGCCGCGACGAGTCTGGATACTGTGTTGCAAGATGATGCGACGGCGCGTGAAGTGGCGCGAGAGCATGTCGCTAGACTGGGAGCGGTTGCATGAGTTCAGTACTGTCATCATTCTTCTTTTTTATCATTGCGATTGGTGTATTGATCACCGTGCATGAATTTGGTCACTTCTGGGTCGCTCGCAAAGCGGGGGTCAAGGTGATCCGTTTCTCGATTGGCTTTGGCAAACCGCTGTTTCGCTGGCGCCGTGTCAATGATGAAACTGAGTATGTGATTGCGGCACTGCCACTGGGCGGTTATGTGCAGATGCTGGATGAACGTGAGGGTGAGGTTGCGCCGGAGGAGCTGGACCGCGCCTTTAATCGTAAGTCGTTAGCGAGCCGTACCGCCATTGTCGCTGCCGGACCGATCTTTAATTTTGTGCTGGCGATCCTCCTTTACTGGCTGATTCTGATGATGGGCGTGAGTGGCGCTAAACCGATTGTGGGTGACATTAACGACGGAAGCCTCGCCGCTGCGGGTGGTTTTCAGCAGGGCGATGTGATCACGCATGTGGATGGTACCGCCACGGTGACGTGGGGCACGGCTGTGCTTGAGTTACTGGATAGTAGTCTTGGCGCAACTGAGATTGAGGTTAAGGTACTTGAAGATGGGATGAGCAGTAAAACACGACGGCTCGATTTTTCGACGCCGGGGCTGGCGCTGGAGCGTAAAAATCTGCTGGAGAGTATCGGCATCAATTTAATGCGACCGAAGATTCCCGCAGTCATTGGCGAAGTGGTGCCCGGGGGCGCGGCCGACAGTGCAGGCATTTTGACAGGTGATCAGTTATTAGCCCTTGATGGCGAGGCGATTGAGGACTGGGAGGCGTGGGTCCACACGATCCGAGCGAACCCAGAAACAAATCTTCAGGTTGAACTAGCTCGTGCGGGAAGTGTGCTGATGGTAGAGCTGCGACCGGCTCGTCTTGAAACAAAAGAAGGTGCTATCGGCCGCATCGGTGCGACGGTTGATATCCCTGAAGGATTGTTTGATCAGTTTAATGCCGTTGAGCGTTACTCATTCTTTGCCGCGCTGAACGCGGCGGTGGTGAAGACCTGGGATATGTCACTGCTGACGCTAAGAATGCTGGGGAATATGGTGATCGGCAATGTCTCGGTGGAAAATCTCAGTGGACCCATTAGCATCGCGCAATATGCCGGTTCATCGGCCGGGATTGGTTTTGTCGCCTTCGTCAGTTTTCTTGCGATGATTAGCATTAGTCTGGGTGTGTTGAATCTGTTGCCGATCCCGATGCTTGATGGCGGTCACCTTTTCTATTATCTGATTGAGTGGATCAAAGGTAGTCCGGTGTCAGAAGCGGTACAGATGATGGGGCAGCGCATCGGTATCGCGCTA
>CALZIG010000203.1 GCA_945787585.1 uncultured Gammaproteobacteria bacterium
ACAGATCATCGCTAAACTTGGATGGAGTGCCTTCGGTCAACAATCGGGGGTAGCGAGTCGTTACTCAAACCTGTTGGCCATCCCACGCTACCCCATGGCAGGGCTATTTGCATCTATGGAACAGTTCAACACAAAAGTAATGAGCCTACCGCTACCGGTCACGCACATCATGCCCAGCGACCCGACGTCTACGCTACAAAACCCACCCCGCCTGCAGTTAATACTTGATCACAATCCTGATATACAGCTTGATCAATTTAACTGTTTCGCCAGTCAGCAAGGGGCAACAAAAATCACATGGATCGACAAAGCCAAAGGACACGTAATGGTTGAAGCTAACAAGGCGTTCAGTCAGCGCCGCAGTCGCTATAACTGTACTGCGCCGTCAAAGAGTACTAATCGTTTTTATTGGTACAGCCATCTATGGATCTATCCGTCATCACCAGAAGATACTACGCAATGACGATCAACTATCGGGCTCTACATTCAATGCAACACCATTTAATGTATTAAGACGATTACTGCGAATCATCTTTTTGATCTCTTCAACATACGCTTCACCACGTTCAGAATAACTACTCAATCCTGATGCCAGTTTCAACGCATCCAGGGGGCGTTCATCGTTACGCAGTTTTTCACGCATGAGGCGTAGCTCCTCATAAGCGCGACCACTATTAATATTATTAAAATAAGATTTTACCGATGCACGCAGGGTTGGGAAAATGCGCACCGCATGACTCTCACCGTCCTCCCGCCCTTCTGGGATTAAACCTTCTCCCTTTTTATAGGTCCATTCACCAAAAAGGTTTTTACCTTCACGCGCAAAACGCGAGGTACCCCAGGCACTCTCATTGGCGGCCTGTGCTAACACTAATGCCACCGGCACCTCATCAAGTCGACGTGCCAGTTCAGCGCGCGTCGCTTCATCTTCAATACTGCCCTCAATTCGATAATTCGTTAATTGCTTTTCAAGCCACTGGCGTTGCTCACTGCCGACAGGGGGAAGGTCCATCGAAAAAAGTGCCAGCATATAACGCCGCTGCCCTTGAAGCTTATGATTTTCCGCCAGCGCTAATGGCAACAGTGAGCGAAAAAAAAGTGATTTTTTAAGCTTAACATCGGTAATTTTGGCAAGGTCTTTGGGTAGTGGATCAACGGTTACGGGGGGCACTTCTGCATCGGCTGACAACGGCCATTGATACTCAAGGTCATTAAAGAGTTCTTCAAGCACCTCCGCATCCGTGGCATGAATCGGCGCCAGCGCCAGCTCCCATTTCGGTACGCCCCGCTCCTGCATCAAATTCCATGCGATATACGCCAACATGCCAAGCACCGGCAATAGCAACGCCAGCAGTCCATACTTTCGCAATCTATCCAAGTCTAATTTACCCATTTTCTTGCATTCCTGAACATTCGTAACCATGCACCGGTTTCATTCCACTCATCAGGGTGCCATGAATTTTGCACCGTGCGAAAGACCCGCTCTGGATGCGGCATCATAATCGTGAAACGCCCATCCGTCGTTGTCATCCCGGTCAAACCACCGGGGGAACCGTTAGGATTCGCCGGGTACGCCTCAGTCGCCGAACCCAAATTATCCACAAAACGTAATGATGACACGCCCGCTTGCTCAAGTTGCGCGAGACCCTGTCCATCACGTAACACCACGCGGCCTTCACCGTGCGCAACGGTGATCGGCAAACGTGAGCCTGCCATCCCCTCAAGAAACAGTGAAGATGACGGCATCACCTCAACCAACGAGAAACGCGCTTCAAACTGCTCTGACATATTCCGTTCAAAACGTGGCCACAGTTCAGCACCGGGTATCAGGGTTGATAGATGAGACATCATCTGACAACCGTTACAGACCCCCAGCCCAAAGCTATCACTACGTTCAAAAAAGGCACTGAATTCATCCTGCGCTCGACTGTTATGCAGAATCGAGCTAGCCCACCCCATACCGGCGCCCAGCACATCACCAAACGAGAAGCCGCCACACGCGACCAGCCCATGGAAGTCACTTAATGCAACCCGCCCGGAAAGGATATCACTCATGTGAACATCCACCGCAGTAAACCCTGCGTGGTCGAAGGCGGCCGCCATCTCGACATGACCGTTAACCCCCTGCTCACGCAGCACTGCAACACGCGGCCGCTGTTGATTGATATAGGGAGCGGTAATGTCTTCATTCGGATCAAAGCTCAGATCGACATTGAGGCCGGGATCGCTGATATCAAGGATCGTATCGTATTCCTGCTGTGCACATTCCGCGTTATCACGCAATGCCTGCATCTGCCATGAGGTCTCAGACCACACCCGTTGCAGTGCAACGCGAGGCTCTATTAGCAGCGTTTCCTGCGCCAGTGTAACAACCACACGATCATCACTATTCAACCCACCGATGTGATGAGTACAACCGCCCAGCCCTGCGCTTTCAAACGCAGCGAGTACCTCATCACGCTGATCACCACGCACCTGTATCACTGCGCCCAGCTCTTCGCTAAATAGTGCGTGCAACTGCGCCTGTTTATCGTTTTGTTCGACCAGCGCATCAATCGCAATCGTCACACCGACGTGTCCGGCAAACGCCATTTCACTAATCGTGGCAAACAGACCACCATCGGAACGATCGTGATAGGCGAGCAGTTTTCCGTCGCGATTGAGTTGCTGCACGGTATTAAAAAACACCTTGAATTGAGACACATCATCAAGGTCAGGGGTAGTACGCCCGGTCTGTTTATAGACCTGCGCCAGCGCCGAACCACCGATTCGGTTTTGCCCAACACCCAGGTCGATCAATAATAGATCCGTTGCACCCCGATCAGTACGCAATTGTGGTGTCAATGTATTACGACAGTCCTGCACCGGAGCAAAGGCACTAATAATTAAAGACAGCGGCGAACTCATCTCGCGCGGCTCGCCCGCTTCGTCCCACACTGTTTTCATCGACAGTGAATCCTTGCCCACGGGAATGGCGATGCCGAGTTCAGGACAGAGTGCCATGCCAACTGCCTTAACCGTATCATAGAGCGCAGCATCTTCACCGGGATGACCGGCGGCCGCCATCCAGTTCGCCGAAAGTTTAATGTCGCTGAGTTTTGCGATATCGGCCGCGGCGATGTTAGTAAGCGCCTCGCCAATCGCTAGTCGACCGGAAGCCGCCGGATTCAACAGGGCCACCGGGCTACGTTCACCCATCGCCATCGCTTCGCCGTGATAGTGTTGATAATCCGCCAATGTCACCGCCACATCCGCCACTGGAATCTGCCACGGCCCGACCATCTGATCACGCGCCACCATACCGGTGACACTACGATCACCGATGGTGATCAAAAACTTTTTGTCGGCTACGGCGGGCAGTTGTAATACGCGCTTTGCCGCGTCATCGAGCGTTATCTCACTGCAATCGAGTTCATCCGCGGCCACCGACAGACGCGTCACATCGCGACACATCTTCGGCGGCTTGCCGAACAGCAGGTCCATCGGAATATCCACCGGCCTGTTGTCAAAATGGCTATCATTCAAGGTCAGATCACGCGCCGTTTTCACTTCACCCACCACTGCGAATGGACAGCGCTCGCGTTCGCACATCGCGGTAAACTGCACCAGGCGATCCAGTGGAATGCCGAGCACATAACGCTCCTGGGATTCGTTACACCAGATCTGTACCGGCGACATGCCCGGTTCATCATTGGGCACGTCACGGAGTTCAAAGGTGGCACCGCGTTCGCTGTCATTGACCAGCTCTGGCAGTGCATTGGAGATCCCGCCTGCGCCGACATCGTGCAATGAGACAATCGGATTCTCTGCACCGAGCTGCCAACAACGATCGATCACCTCCTGACAGCGGCGCTCCATCTCAGGGTTACCGCGCTGCACTGAGGCAAAATCGAGCGCTTCACTGCTGTCACCACTCGCCACCGAAGAGGCCGCGCCGCCGCCGAGGCCGATCAACATCGCTGGGCCGCCGAGTACGATGAGTTGCGTCTCCGCTGGCATGTTATTTTTTTCGATATGCTGTTCACGGATCGCGCCAAGGCCACCGGCAATCATAATCGGCTTGTGATAACCACGCAGCTGCGCGCCTTCGACACCCGGCACCCACTCTTCATAGGTACGAAAGTAACCGGTCAAATTGGGGCGACCAAACTCGTTATTAAATGCCGCGCCGCCAATCGGCCCTTCCAGCATAATATCGAGTGCCGAGACAATGCGTGCAGGCTTGCCATTGTTATGCTCCCACGGACGCGGTGCATCCGGTAACTGTAAATTAGACACGGTAAAACCGGCCAGCCCCGCCTTCGGTTTTGCGCCACGGCCGGTGGCCCCTTCATCACGAATCTCGCCGCCCATGCCGGTCGCAGCCCCCGGAAAAGGGGCAATCGCCGTGGGATGGTTATGCGTTTCAACCTTGATGTTGATATGCGTGGCCTCGGTTACCGCACCATACTCACCGCTCGTACCATTTGGAAAAAAGCGTGCTGCTGCAGTGGGCGAGGCAATCACCGCCGCATTATCGTGATACGCAGACAGCACCCCGCCGGGCGAACATTTGGTGGTGTAGCGGATCATCGGAAAGAGCCCGAGCGGCTGCTGTTCACCATCGATAATCCAGTCGGCATTAAAGATCTTGTGACGGCAATGTTCTGAGTTTGCCTGTGCAAACATCATCAGTTCTACATCGGTGGGGTTGCGTTGCAACGCAGTGAAGCGCTCGACTAGATAGTCGACTTCATCATCACTCAATGCCAGACCCAGTTCGCTATCCGCCGCTAGCAGTGCCGTTTTGCCGCCCGCCATCACATCAACACTCATTAATGGTGCCGGCGCGGCATGACTGAAGAGCCCTTCGGCAGCATCGAAATCAAATAGCAGTGATTCAATCATGCGGTCGTGCAGCAGCGGCGCTAATGTCGTTTTTTGTGCAGCCGACAACGCCTCATCCGCTGTTGTATTCACCACATAAGCAATGCCACGTTCGATACGCGCCACTAACGACAGACCACTAATGTGCGCAATGTCCGTCGCCTTGCTTGACCACGGCGAGATGGTGCCGAGTCGCGGCACTGCCAGCAGCAACGTGCCGCTGCCTGTCACTGAGCGATCATGCGATGAGGCGTTGAGTAGCGTGGCTAGCAGCGCTTGATCTGCGCTGCTGAGTGCGGTTTCCGTATCGACAAAATAGATAAATTCACTATGAATCGCCTCTATTGCCGGCAATACCGCGCGCGCAAGCGAGAGCAACTTTTCAGTACGGAAGGAAGAGAGAGCAGTCGCGCCACGGAGTTGTAACATATTAAAACCAGGTCAGATTAAGTCGGGATAACAGAAGGAGAACAGGATGTTGCAGGCCATTTAAGCGCAATTAATCCAGTGTCACTCCAAGTCTACGTGCGACCTCTTCATAGGCCTCGATCACGCCCCCCAGCCCCTGGCGGAAACGATCTTTATCTAGCTTCTCGCGAGTCTCGACATCCCACAGACGACAACCGTCCGGAGTAAACTCATCACCCAGTACCAACTGTCCGTGATAGCGTCCAAACTCCAGTTTGTAATCGACCAATAGAATACCGGCTTCAAAAAAGAGCTGCTTTAGCACGTCATTGATCTCGAAGGTGAGGCGCTTCATGACTGAGATATCATCGTCGTCGGCCCAGCCAAAGGCACGAATGTGATATTCATTAATCATCGGATCATGCAGTTCATCATTCTTCAGAAAAAATTCGAAGGTAGGCGGATTCAGATCCAGCCCCTCTTCCACACCGAGGCGTCTGCACAGGCTTCCCGCTGAGACATTACGCACCACACATTCGATTGGGAGCATTTCAAGACGCTTCACTAACGACTCATCATCCGACAGCAGCCGGTCGAAATGGGTAATGATCCCGGCGCGCTCTAACTGCGTCATGATAAAAGCATTGACCTTATTATTGATCATGCCCTTGCGTGCTAGCTGGTCTATTTTACGCCCATCAAAGGCCGAGGTATCATCACGAAACAGCAGCACCAGCTTGTCCGGATCTTCCGTGGTGTAGACGGACTTGGCCTTGCCAGAATAGAGTTCTTTCTCTTTTTTCATTGGATGTTTCTCAGAATGACGCCCAGAATAAAATTCAGCGTAAATGTACCGTAAAATAATCTTTAAATCCTGCGAGATAATACGCCACCGCAGAATTTCTGACCTGTTTTAGCTCAGCTGCCGCCAGCCCAGCCCCTCCTCCTGATCTGCGATAGCGACCCATTCGGGTTCGCAATCAAGCGCGGTTGCGAGTGTCTCCCGCACAATCTCGGGTGCATTATTCTGCTCTCTGAGGTGCGCCGCAGCAAAGTGCTGTAGGCGTGAGCAATCGATCCGTGCCAATAGCGCCGCCGTCTGCTGATTGCTAAGGTGACCACGGGGGCCGCTGATCCGCGCCTTGAGTGAGGCGGGATACTCACAACCCGCCAACATTTCGGCGTCATAATTACTCTCCAGCAGCAGGGCATCACAACCACTCAATGACGCCTCGATATGGGGCGTGGTGGAACCGACATCAGTCAGCAGGCCAAAGCGGTGATCACCATCAGAAAATACGAACTGGCTCGGCTCGCGCGCATCATGCGGCACCGGGAAAGGCGATATCTCAACATCGCCGATCTCAAAGCGTTCGTGACTACTGAAAATATTGAGTTCCGGTATCTCACCCGACGTAAAGTGCATCGCACTGC
>CALZIG010000204.1 GCA_945787585.1 uncultured Gammaproteobacteria bacterium
CAGCAGGAGCATCAAGCGAGTGAGAAACGAGAGCAGTCAGAAAGTGATGAGCGCTCCCAACATATGGGGAAAAACAACGCCCCTGAATAAATAGATGAACGATGATTTTTATTAGCTGGCATGTTCTTTGCTCTGTATCCTGTGACTCAAATCTTAATTTGAATGTAACAGGAGCAGCGGAAACAGGATTATGCAGGGTTTGCTTACCAATTTATCACCAGCATTGAACGCCACTGATGTGTCTGTTCAGGCCTCTAATGGTCTGAGTGCGCAGAATAACGGTGCAGCTGGCGGCGCTAATGGTGTTTCGGCAGACGCTCAGGGCTTCTCGCCACTGTTTTCAAATCTGCTTTCAGCGGCCACGCAGACGGGTCAGATTCCCTTCCAGTCTCAACTACAAAATGCCTTTGGCGGACAAGTGTTGCCGCTTGAGGGGCAATTATTGCCGGCAGGTACCTTATCGAGCATGACCGGCCGAGGTGTAAACAGTTTATCTGGCGTCACGGAGCTAAAAAATGGGCTGACGCAGTCTTCGTCAGACGGCGATAGTGAAATTGTTATCGATCCCAGCATGCAGCCCATGATGGCCACTGCTATTGCAGTAAACAATACAATGCCGGCGCAGAATCTTCCAGAACCATTGGCGGCAGCGGGTGCCGTGGCTTCACAGTTACCCGGTCAGGGGCAAAACCGTTTACAACAGGATCTATTGATGCGGCAGTTGGCAATGGCACCTGTCGAAGAAATCGATGATGGGCTTTCGAATTTACGTTTAGTACCACAATTAGAGACCGCGCCTGTATCCGGCGCGGGTACTTCAGTATCTAATATGTTACGTGATGCGATGCTACTCAAGCAGTCATTAACCACGGGTAGTGAAAGCAAAGTGGGTGATTCTTTTAGTAACACCTTAAATAGTTTCGCTGCCTTATCTACAGAACCAAAGAGTGTGAGTGACACAAAGTCACTGATGCAGGCCTCTATTAATACCCCATTTTCACAGCAAGCGGGTTGGGGTGAAGAGGTTGGTAGCCGGGTAAAATGGATGGTGAATAATCAGGTGCAGTCTGCCGAATTAAAGATGAACCCGGCCCATCTAGGCCCCGTTGAAGTGAAGATTAGTGTACAGAACGACCAAACGACGATTCATTTTACTGCTCAAAATGGCGCGGTGCGTGAAGCGCTGGATAGTGCCATGCCGCGGTTACGTGAAATGTTGGGTGATAACGGTGTGAATCTTGCCGATGTGGATGTCTCTGATCAATCTTTTGCCCAGCAGCAACAGGCATCGGAGCAGGAGCGAGAAGCACTCGATGGCGAAAATTCATCGGGTGATGGGCGAGAAAATGGTCTTGAATCTCGGGATATGAATGAGACAGAAGAGGGGGAGCTGATGCTCTCTTCTCGTGTAGTCGACTACTACGCCTAGTGATTTTTTTGCCTGCCTGAGTCCTCAGGTGGGGTTTTACTTATTGTGATGACGATATCGAGATTTCATCTATGCGGATGGCGCTATAGATGTGTAAAATAACGCGTTTTTACCCGCGTTTATATTTGGGACAGCCAGGGGTCAGGTAATGAAGGTCGAAGATAAAAAAGTAGTCCAGTTTCTGTATACGTTAAAAGACGATCAGCAGTCAGTGCTTGAGTCGACAGAGGGTAAACCGGTTGCCTATTTACATGGCTACAATGGCATGATGGCTGGATTAGAAAAGGCGTTAACGGGCAAGGCAATTGGCGACAAGTTCACGGTCACGTTGTCCCCCGAAGAGGCCTACGGTGAACGAGTCGAAGGCTCTGTTCAGCGTGTGCCGATGAAACATTTACAGGGCGCGAAAAAATGGAAGCCGGGCATGGTGGCGACGGTTGAAACCGAGCAGGGGCAACGCCAGGTGACGGTAGTGAAGGCGGGTAAGTTTATGGTGACAGTGGATAGCAATCACCCCTTTGCAGGCAAGACGCTTACTTTTGATCTTGAAGTGGTCGATATTCGCGATGCGACGGATGAAGAGTTATCCCATGGACACGCGCATGGTGTGGGCGGGCATCAACATTAACACGCAGCGCAAACTATAATCTGGCGTTCAATAGCTGTCTTATTTCATCGTCGCTTAAAACAATCGGGTTGCTCTTCATGCTGCTGCCGCGGGCGTGGCTAATAATATGGTCGAAGTCTGCTTGCTTGATGCCGTAGGTCGATAGCGGTGGCAGCTCGAGTCGCTTAACCCAATCGCGCAGACGTTTAACGAGTTGTTGATGCGCGTCGTGTTGATCACTAAATATTTTATTGTTCAACCATTCAGAGAGCGTCGCATATTTATTGAGTGCCGGGTTGTTTGGTTCACGCTGTTGCATTGCGGCGATGTTAATCGCGGTCGCTTCGGCCAGCAGCGTGCCGCAGACAACCCCGTGTGGAATGGGGAAGAAGGCACCGAGTGGGGAGGCGAGTCCGTGTACGGAACCGAGCCCCACCTGTGCGAGGGTGATGCCCGACAGCCACGCGGCATAGGCCATACTACTCTGCGCCTTTTCAGCGGCAGCGCCATTTTGATACCAGTCAAACAGCGCCTCTTTTGCACGTAGCAGGCCGCTTTGTGCCAGTGCGTCGCTAAATGGATTAGCGTTGATCGATGTGTAGGATTCCATTAGCTGTGTGATGGCATCCATGCCGTTGGCAGCGATCAGTGCTTTGGGGCAACTGGCGAGCAGGCGTGGGTCGAGGATGGCGTATTCGGCGACCAGCTTGTCGTGACGAAATGATTTCTTGAAGCCATCTTTGCCCGGTTGGCTGAGTACCGCATTTTTGGTGGCTTCACTGCCCGTGCCCGCAGTGGTTGGAATGGCGATAAACGGCGTGGCAGGGCCGTGGTAGGGGAGTTCCGGTCCGACGCCTTCGAGAAAATCCATCACTGAGTTTTCAATCTTCAAAAGTCCGGCGATCGCTTTGGCTGCATCCAGCGAACTGCCGCCGCCGAAGCCGATGACGCAGTCGATGTTTGCATGACGGTACTCTGCGGTGATCTGGTCGACCAATGACGGTGATGGTTCGTGATCGATAGTGGTAAACAGTGATTCTATGTTTTCATTTTTCAGATGATCGAGAAGTGTTGCCCATAAGGGTGTCTGTTCGCGAGACTGTTTGCCAGTGACAAACAGCGCACGCCTGCCAAACGTTTTGATGATGGCCGAGAGTTTATCGAGACTGCCTGCACCAAACTCAACACGCGGTAGCCGCGCAATGGAAAACTGCATTTATTTTGCTACCTTTGGTAATAGGCCTATTTGTGGTTCGCCGCGGCGGGGCGATGCCATCCAGTCCGCAACCGTGTCACGCCAGGCGAGGTAGTGATCGGTTGCTTTATGTTTTTTGGCCTCACTTTCATCAGTGTACGCTTCATAGAGTATAAAACGACTGGCATCTTGCGGTGATTGCAGCAGGTCGAAACGGAGATTACCGGGTTCCAGAATTGATGCGTTGTGATTATGTTCAGTTGCGTCGATAAAATTTTGGATATGTTCTGTTTTGACGTGGACATGAACCAGTGTGACATGCATGGTGAACTCTCAGTTTTAGGCAATGGTGAGGCAAAGTGTAGCAGTTTATCTCGTGATTTAAAGGGCATATTGAGTCTCGTCATTGAGATTGTATTTAATATGTGAACATAAAAAGGGGCGCATAGCGCCCCTTAGTGATATCAAAAGTGAGTTGATATCGTATATTAGCAGCAACCACTGCGAGCAGGTTTGATGCCCTCAATCGTCGCTGAAACAACATAATCGGTAACGTTGTGATCCGGTGCCCAGTCACGAATGAAAGCTTTGGATTCATCTTTGGGTTCGATATGGACATCAGTGAATCCTGCTGCTTTAATCATCGTTTCCAATTCACTAATGAGTGAGGCATTGCCCATGCAGCCAGCGATCAATGCCGGATCGTTACGCATTGCCTCGGGTAGTTCTACGGTCGCCACAACATCTGAAATGGCAAGGCGACCACCCGGTTTGAGTACGCGGAATGCGTCGAGAAAGACCTGCGCTTTGTTGGGTGAGAGGTTGATGACACAATTAGAGATGATGACATCGACCGTGTCATCGGCCAGTGGCAGGTGTTCGATTTCGCCCAGACGAAATTCGACGTTTTTAAACTGCCCTTTTTCTGCATTGTTACGTGCCTTGCTCAGCATGTCAGGGGTCATATCGATGCCGATGACGCGTCCGCTTTCGCCGACTTCATGCGCGGCTAGAAAACAGTCAAAGCCGCCGCCAGCACCGAGGTCAACGACCGTTTCCCCTGTTTTCAGGGATGCAATGGCACGCGGGTTGCCGCAACCAAGTCCCATATCGGCACCGCTGGGTACTTTGTTCAGATCCGCTTCGCTATAACCGATGCGGGTTGAAATCAGAGTATTGATGGCGGCATCATCAGAGACGCCGCAACAGCTACTGGCAATGCCAGTGGCTTCTTTATTGTTTTCCGCGCGCGCTACCTGACCATAGGCATCACGGACACTTTGACGATGGGCATCTTGCGATGCATCGCTCTTATCATCGGGTGGACAGCAGCTTGAGGCAGGTTCACAACAACTGGATTCACTCATGGTCGATTCCTTTTGGTTTGGATGATGGTTTTCAAATTAGTCGGGTTGAAAGAAGGAACTTAACGCCTTTAATTTTTCGGGCTCCACCCAGCATTCTACGTTTTTGCCTTTTCGTTCCATCTCCACCAGACCGGCGCGATTAAGTTCTTTGAGGTGGTGCGATAGCGTGGAGGGTGCAATATTGAGACCTTCTCCAAGGTCGCCGACACAGAAACGTACAGCGACAGTGGCATCGCATTTTGTCCCTGGCATACAGCAGCTCATCAAGCGGTTAAAAAGTGCTAATCGATGAGGATTGCTGAGTGCCTTAAATGCGTCAGAGAGCGCCTGTTCGGTGTCATAATAGTTCGACATGTTTCGAATT
Source organism: uncultured Gammaproteobacteria bacterium (assembly GCA_945787585.1). Taxonomy (GTDB): domain Bacteria; phylum Pseudomonadota; class Gammaproteobacteria; order SZUA-140; family SZUA-140; genus SZUA-76. Next base: position 4,963 of record CALZIG010000204.1, read on the forward strand.
ATAGTTGTCATTGCTGGCTTGTCAACTGTTGTAGCGGTCTCTCAATATAGATTGAAAGTGGTCTCAGTTTCGATATATTATCCGAAGCGCAATAGCACCTGAAGGGGGATAGTATGAAAGGAAATAAGAATATTTCAAAAGGGCATTTTTCTCTGATGACCATGGTGATGCTGGGCGCCTTGTTTTTTACAGCGAATCAGGCAAGCGCTGATGTCACTGATAATCACAATGAAAGTGATCAAAGCGTAATAGGTACGGTTACGGATATCAAAGTAGAAGTGGATCAAACCAGAGCACAGATTGATGAAGCGAAGGCGGCGTTAAATGACGTCAAAGCTAAACTAGAAATGATTAAAGAACAGAGTGAGTCAATGGTTGACCCGCTGACGGATTTAGCAACACTTACCGAAGAAGACTAGTTAATTAGAATCTTAGGTTGTCCAAACAGGTAGCCCTGGGCGTAGTCTA
>CALZIG010000205.1 GCA_945787585.1 uncultured Gammaproteobacteria bacterium
AGCATTGTGCAGAGCGTCCTTGTCCTCAATAAGACGATTAAATCTCGAAAAGTAGGCCAGGTAGATTGGACTGATAACGATCGTGATAATGGCGTTCAAACTCATTGCCACACCGTATTTTCCATATTCGTGCATACTGACCGTATAAATGGCAACCCACTTGTCTGTCATGGTGATAAATATCCCAATGATTGACAGGGCAACCATCAGGCCGCCAAATTTCCAATACTCGGTAATTATCTGCATGGAAAATACTGTCGTCCAGGCTCTCCATAACTGTCGCCAGACAACTAGTAAGATGACAGCCAAGTGGGCTGCGGTGACCATCAGCAGCCATTGAAAAAACAGATCAATTTGGTTGCCGTGCAAGAAAATCCAAAACAATACGCCGACACTTGCCAGTAAAGAAAACACGATATTAGTCATATTGACCGCAATGTGCTTTTTTAGCCCTTGACCCGCCGAAGCGTAGAATAAGATAAACCAGCGAATAACAACTAAAAGAAGTATCACCTGAAGATTTTTAGAAGCCGTCTCGCCGCTTTCCATTAACCACTGCTCAGTGAGCAATTCTGAAATTAGATACAGGGTGATAGCGCCACTGGTCACAAGCACAAGCCCCGCTGTCTGAAAGGTGGAAATTGTGGCAGCACATTTGCCTGGATCGGATCCTGAAGATCGTATTTTCGCCAGGGCACGATTGACCGCAGGAATTAGCCCAAGATCGAATACAAGTATCGCTGTATTTAGAAAGAAATAAAGGCTTATCATGCCGTAGGAAGCGATGCCCAGCGCTTTAATATAAAACGGGATGCAAATGAATTGCGCAAACGCCGGGACCAGTGAGCCGAATAAGTTCCAGAGAATATTACCTTTAAGCAGAGCCTCCCGATTTAGTTTGCCATTTATCGCCATTTTGTAGTCAGGTTGGAAAGATCAAAATCTCTAGTGCGTTTTAACGGATTGGGGGATTTATGAAATATACAATCGAAGATAGAAAACTTTCAGATACTGTCAACAGTAATCAAATCTCAATCGGGTAAGCCGGATAATCAGTCCAAGGGCTTTTTGAACAGTAATGCCACAACTCCCTCCCCTGGAAGTGCTTCTATAGTCTCGAAAATTCCGTAATCCCGCGCCATATAGTATGGTTCCTTCCAGTAGGGGTAATTGTTGGTGCACCGTTTCAGGCTTGTATTGCGAAAAAACGTCCCTTTTCGTTTCTCTCCCCAGATACAACTTTTAACCGGCTCCCCGCATACGCGAAGTATCCGTGCGTCAACGTCAGACTGATCGAAATAATGTTGCCAGAATGTATAGCCAGTATCCCCCTGTTCGAGTACACCATAATCGTAAGAACTGATGTACTGATCCCACGAAAATTTAGCGCATGGCAGAGTAACAAACAGGTATCCACCCGGCGACACGAGTTTCCACAGATCCTCAAAAGAGTTTTCATCCGGAATGTGTTCCATCACAGAGATGGACGTTACCAAATCTCCCGTTAATCCTTCCTTCACCAGTTCCTTCAGTCTCAGGCTGTGATAGGTAACTTCGATGACGTCGTCTTCAAAAGCTGCCAGGAAGCTCCTGGTATGTTGTAAGTCACCCACGTCCGGATTACAGACCTGAAGGCTTTTTATTTCTTGCGCGGACAGCAACATCAAAGGAAAAAGCTTGGGAGAGGAGACATCTATACAATGCTGAGGATGCAGTTCAGCGGACCAGGTGTTCGCAATTTCCATTTCGAAATACCGGGTTGAATCGAGTGGGCGAAACAGGAGGTCGAACAGAATTTTTGCATCGTTATTGGCACTATACGATTTTGCCGCCCAGATAAAACATCGCCATCTAATTGCCAAACCAAATCCATTTTTTATCCTCGCAGCCACGATAAATGGCAGCGTCAGTATCATTGATTTTACAATGTAGGCGACTTTGCCAAAAAGCGACAGGTCCGGCACTTCTGGAACTTCAATGTATTGTTTTATTTTTGTATGGGTCATGATTGCAATGAATTCAAACTGGCATTCAAAAATAACCTGCAGCTCGAAAACCGCTAATTGCAGATTATCCCGACTGCTCGCTGTATGCTTCGGATCATTCCGATAGCAGACTCCTGAATATGTCGACGTAGTGATTGCTGCATGCTTTCCAGGAGTACGCCGATAATACCGTATGGTAAGCGGTTTCGGTGATGTGGGTCTTTAATTCCTCATCAGCGCAAATTTTCTGCGCAGCCACTCCGGCATGCACTGAGAAACCAGACGCTTTGGCAAGTTTTTTGTCTCCTCTATTAGCGTTATCCTTGGCGGGTATGGTTTGCAGGGTGAAGACTTTGCGACCTGCCTGGGGACCTAAGGCTACTCGGTAACTGACCGAATGGCCCAACAAATCGTCCATGGCGGATTCATCCAGGGCTTCAAACTGTAGGTAAATGTTCTCAATATCCCTAACCAGCAGGCCAAACCGTTCGAGCTACTGCCAGATATGTTCACTGGCAAAACGAGGGATAGGAACTTGCATCGTGCTGCGCCGAAATAGAACGGTCGTTTCGAGCCTGTTTCGATTATCAGGTTCCGGTCCATACACCTCTTGTGCTGCATGTACTCGCAGTAAAGAATCCTACCCTGCCAAACTCGGCACTATCATCGAACACGTTAAGATCCTTCAGCCGCTCACGGTTTCAGGATGACAGGAAAGGAAAACGCCTCGGTTGGACACTTCCACATTGTCATTCTGAACGCAGTGAAGAATCTGACCTGCTGTTGGTCGTACCGAGCGTGACCGCGGCGTCTGACAATGTTGGATGCTGGTGGCAAGGTAGACAGGGTGAGATCCCTCCGCGCTTGTCCCCGCACAGCAGGGGGCTGCGCTTGTCGGGATGACAGTAAAGAAGAACGCCTCGGCGAATTCTGATTTCAATTCTGTCAATTCTGGGGACAGTTTACCGAATTGTGGAAATCACAATTACCGATATTGTCCCCAGAATTAATCCACAATTATGTAAACTGTCCCCGAAATTCCCCGAAATTCCAATCGTCGCTATATTAACAAAAATTGCTCTCTGACCGCAGACCCCATTTTTCCACTTAAGGGTTAGCACGTCCCGCTTGTCTCCCGACACAAGATAATCCACCTGACTTGCAACCGCCATCGCAAGCAGCGAGTTGTCGTGTGGGTCACGGGCTCGTCCAGTTCCGGTAATTCTGCAAGCGCCCGTGCCTGATATCGCAATCCATTACTCATGTTAGCCGCTTCAGAGGGCTTTGGAAATTTGCGTAACTTTGGATAACGACTGACGCGCTGGAATTCGTCCAACTGCCATTCGGAAGTAATCAACCCGAAGCGTTTTTCTCGCTACGCCTGGTAGATTTGATGTGGATTGTCCAGCTGACCTCTATGAACCCCATCTTGATGAACTCACAAATCACATCATAGACATCGTGCTGTACCGACACGGTATTAGTTGGATACTCACTGGATATTAGGTCAATAATCTCCTGAGTGGTTAATTCCGCATCGCAGAGCGCCCATGCCAGAGTCGCCGACCTATTCAACTTGTAACCGCGGAAGTTACTCTCACCCGAGAGGAAATAGCCTTCTTCATGGCTCTGTAAATCATAATTTTTATTTTGCCTTAATACGGCATTTAGGACCGTTGGCATATGCTCTACCACACGATCTCCACAATATGCCCGCTCATTGTACCCATACTTTTTTCTAACACACTGAATGACATCAGATTCATAATCCGTGCTTCCCCAAATCTGCACTGCGTAAGCCTTTGCCAACTGTGCTTCTGAGCATCTTTCACCTGTATAGTGATAAGGAAAAAAATAGTAGCTTGGCATAACATACACGCTCTTATGCTTCATCATTACACGTGTAATTAATTCAGGCCCTGTGACAACATAATCGAAACCACTCATCTGAGCAGGCGAAAGTATGGATATCGAATCAATCAGATCATCTATTATTGAATGAGCAGGACTACAACCCATCACACCATGTGCAATAAGGCCTGGGCGCGCCACCGGATTTTCATAGGCGATAAGAAAATCCTTGTCTAGTAGCTCTCCATCAAGAGGGCGAAGGCAAATTGAATCTGCGTCAAGATAAATTCCTCCAAATCGCTGCAGCACTTCATAGCTAAGTATGTCTACCTTCCCTCCATATGTCGGTGATAACAAGACCTGTCTAAGACCTTTCAGCGGACAGTCGAAATCGTTCTCTGACCACAGCCTGTGCTCCCAGTCGGGATGTGCCTTCCGCCAGGTGTCGATCCAATCAATGGGCGGTTCCAAAGGGCCGAGCCAAATCTGATGAATGATTTTCGGTATCATGACTCCTCACATTGAGGAGGTACTAGCTACGGGCGCTGATGTGTTAGACAACGCTTTGGACGAGTCAATATTTAACAATAACAGGCCATATTTTCTTAAGTCGATCAGGCAGCTAAGGACATCCTTACGGACCGCGGACTCTTCTATGTTGTACATGTAGCTGATGAGTTTAACTATTTCTGAGGCAGTGTTCCTGCCATCACATAAGTTTAAAATCATTGCCGCCGACTCACTAAGTGTTATCCCACCACGTGACCCTGAAACAGACGCGCGGTAACAATCATTGGATGTCACTAGAGAACAACCATGCATGATCTTGGGTAATACACAATTGGCATTCACCTCAAGCATATCCGTGCTCATCATACTGCCTAACCTTCTGGTATATTCATCATCTTTGACCCAATTCATCAGCAGGCCCCGCTCAACAGATTTGACGCCTTCATGCAGAGAGATGTTCTTATAAAAGTAATCGTATTCGAATTTCTCCCAATCCTCATGCCACGTCCAGCATCCATACTGCATATAAAGTTCGATATAATTGTCCCTTGTCTCCTGTTTGATGGAACATGTAACTAGTTCTGCATCACAAAATTCATAACTGCTCATTAGTCGGTGCGATTTCATGCTGACACAGCCTGGAAACCAGCAATCAAAACCAAGCAATGCCTGAGCCGCCTGTACCGCCCGGTTGACTTGCACATGCTCCTCATTGCCATACTCACCCCACGGATTGTGGGTAAAGATAGTCTCGTAAGTAGCAAGTTCAGCCGTCAATCTGCTGACCAGCTTTGGGAAAACAGTCTCATAGCTTGCCGGGGATAAATCATGCTGCAGTATTTCAAGACCGTATTCGGATATGACAGGATTATTCCAATTGGCACTGTTTAGCGTGCCGGTTTCATAAAATCCAAGGTATGTTACGTTGTCCCGCGGGTATTCTTTTGCAAATATCTTGCGAGCATCAGTGAGTTTCGGGTTTCCTGGCACGTCTGAGTAACAGAAAATAACATGATCGACTTCCTCCAGAACTGAGCTGAACCACAGCACCTCGTCATCTGGATGGGCTGCGACAATCACTGATTTCCCAGTCCACGTTGATGATTCACCCTTGATCCTACCGTCTTGTATATTGCTCATTTTTGTACTCTACCGCGTATTGCCGCGTTATCCGCAAAGCTGCAATGTTTACGTGATGTGTCTCAGTAATAGTCATCACGCATCCATTCATCCTCCTCCTTGAGAATAGTAGCTTGGGTAGCGACCACTTGTGACATAACAACGAGTCCCTGTTGCTTGGGTAGATACTTGTCAATCGCGGCATGTGTTTTGACCCACTCTTGCATGTCTTCTATTGCAGCAGGTAAGTCATTCAATAGCTTCTCATAGAAAGAGAAATGGTATGCCAGCGCATGTGCGCAGGTCATCCCTTGCGGACGATCTAGGAAGTTACATTGTGGTAGCTTGCTGTACTTTTTGCCCCACCTCATACCCCCTAGGTAAAACACATTCCATTTCTTATCTTTGAGTTCTGTTATGCTCTGGCGCAAGTAATCGAGGGTCTTTTCATGGAACATGACGTCATCTTCCAGCACCAGAACATTACGATATCCCTTATCCCTGGCTTCCTCGACAATCTTTCGATGTGACAGGGCACAGCCGACGTGGTGTGACTCCGAGGTTTCAATAGCTTCGAAGCGCTTAATCCTGTGCAGTATCCCCAGTCGTTGTAAGCGTCTTTGTAGGCTCAGCCAGCGCTCGTTTTCACCTGCTAGATTGATGCAGTAGATTGCTTCAAAAAAATCAAATGGGTTGTTCTGCTCATTAGAAATTTGTTCGAGTACTCGTCCAATCGTTTCTGCACTGACGTACTCCCTAAAATGTTCGCATACATCATCAGTATCGAGTCCAACATCCTCAAATCCGATTAGGTAAATTCGGATACGATCTTCCCATAGATTGTCGTAAGGTGCTCCCCTAGGACGGGCAAAACGATGCATCCATCTCAGAAAGGGTAGGCAAAGCGTTCTGCTCTTGGCATTGCGGAATTTCTGGTGGATATACCCCTCCTCGCCACCGAAGCCGCGGAAACGGGGGTTATAGCCCTGCCAGGCAGTTTTTCTGCATGCCGCAAGGCCCATTCCCTGCATCGGGATATCAAAAGGCTCATTATCTGGGTCCAGTCCGCGCTCATCCAATCCCCAGATACCGAACATACCCTGCTTCCACACCGGATTAAAATGTGTCGATATACTTCGCATGTCCTCATCTAACAATGGGCCCTGCAGTAGATCGGGTGATCCTGGATTGGCCTCGAAGTACTCGATCAGTTTGCGAATGGCGCCCGACTCGATAAATACATGCGAATCTATGCACATGACGTAGTCGGTGCACGCTTCACGGAAAACGAAATCCCTAACAGCTGTTCCACGAATCTCGTTATTGGCTACATATCGACATCCCTCTACCTTTTCTGCGAGGGTCTGCAGGTGATTGGCGCATACTCCGTTCGGATTATTGTCGACAATTAGGATCTCCGTTTCATCTGTTACCTCTGGATGGAACAAACGGAGCGCCTGCACTGTGAAGTAGACGCCATCATAGTCATCGTAAGTTGCCATACCAATGGTGAGTTTCTTCCTCACCGTTTTGTCGGGTACATATACCTTGTCCGTTTCATGTGAACCGGGGGAGAACAATTCACCGATACGCTGTCGGTCTTGTGGTCCGATTTCGGGTCGGGGTGTTACCTGAAAGTTCGGCGGTAGGATGATCGCCGAGGAGGCATGTTTTAGCCGTCCAATGTCGGTTGTAAATACAAGATCAAAACCCGTTGCATCGCCGTTGCCTGTTTCATCGAGAAGAACAGATAAAACTGCTAGTGAATTTTTATATCCGTCTGTTTTGCAGCTGCTGACAACGAGAATATCCGGTTGTTCGTCCGGTGTGACAATCAGAATATCGACCCATTCGGAAAAGAGATTCAGAAAGAAATTGTCATGGATATCGAACGAATCATTAAAACCAGTGAAACCCATGCCTAATACAGGCCTAAGAAGCGTGGGTTTTAGTTCAACTAGTCCCCGGTGGAACAACTGTTTGATGGTATCTGAAAGCACCATGTCCAGCTTGCCAGCAGTCTCATGGCTTGCCTGGTAAAGCTCTTCAACCATAAACTTCAACGACCTGGAGCCGTCACAGAGCTGATAGATGATTGCTGCAGTTGTATTGAGGGCGAGCCCACTCATGTTTCCCGGTGGATGGGCAATCAACTGGTCATCGGACCAATGCATCAGCCACTTGCCCTTACGGGTCGGTTTTAACGAGGAAGGCAGGAGGATTTTCATGTTCCAATTAATTTGGAAATCACGATTTACTTACAGTCCATAACAAAAGGCGACCATGGTTGGTAGCCCGCTATATTGTCACACAGATGCTTTCAAATCATCGTGGTGTGGTTGGCGGCGGTGGATCTATTGGTGGATCTAGTGCACAAGTGCCGGTAATAGGAGTTGCCTCGTAACTCGTCGGTGTGCCACCGTCTATTGTTACCGCGCCATTGATCTTATTTGCTGTTTCATCGTAGGCACCTGTTACACTTACATCGTGGTTACCACCACTAGCCTGGTTAGGTGACATTGTCATAAAGAAGTTGAGAGCTGCACTACCCGTATACAACCACCAGTCGGATTCGATTATTACTTGTACATTTGCCACACCATTAACCACGTTTATACAAACCGCGAAACTTAAACCACCAGCGTGCGCCTGCGGGATAAGATACTCCAGTAGATCTGTAACACCGAAAACATTGATAGGTGTCGAATATGAACCGTTGAGAGCCGAAGGCTGGGCATGTACAGGGAGTATGACCGAGTCGATGACAGGCTTGGTCCATTCTTTCTGTAACGTGGTCGCACCGACGAACATGCCACCGCCGGCTAAGATCTGTTTCAGCCTCTTGCGCCGGTCCTCGTTACTCTCTGACTCGGTGTTTTTACCAGCTCTTTCCGAATCATCAGGCTTCTTGCTGTCTGACATGCTACTCCCGTAAATCGTGAATCGTTATCTGCAAACTATTTAATACTATGTTAGCTCCTCTGATATGTAAATCGCCAGATTCATGACTTCAATGTGCTCCCCTTGATTCAGTGGGCGAGATACAATGAGCGGCTATTTAGACTCTCGTGGAAGCAGGCAGGCAATGAAACCGGTCGCTCTTTACCTCCCTGTCGGACCCGACGTCACATTGCTTGAGGCAAACCTGGATTACTACTCAAATCTCGGTGTATCCCGCATCCTGCTAAGCGTCCATCTGAGAGATGAATGGTCTGACGGATTTCTCGAAAGGATATCTAAAACGATTAAAGACCACCCCGCTGAGATTGCTCAGATTTACCAGGGGGTGTCTATTGACAATAGGTCACGATATATCAATGTTACGCGCGAGCACTGCAATAAAGATGACTGGGTGATCATCGCTGATCTGGATGAATTTCATGAATTTTCTATGCCTCTCCCAGATGTTGTTTCGTTATGTGAATCGCAAAACTATGACTATGTCACAGGGCAATTTTTGGATCGCGTCGGGTTTGATGGGAAACTGATTGAATACACCGGAAACATCTGGGATTGCTTTCCAATTGGAATGCGTCTTACGCGAAAGATTCTAGATGATGATGCCCCAAAAGTTGTACTGGCGCGGGCAGAAATTGGCATTAAAGAAGGACATCACTACGCACTTGATGGTATGCGTTACCCAGGTAATGAATGTGCCGCGATTGTTCACCATTTCAAGTGGGATGCTAGTGTTCTTGTACGTGCCAACCACATGTATAAAGTTCTAGCGGATGCTGGTAATGACTGGTGCATCGAATACTTAAAGCTGTTGGCGTACTTCGAGAAAAATAACGGCCATATTTGCATCGATGACACAACGCTAGATGCCTACTGGCCAGGCTACATGCGAACAGAATGTCATGCGCAAGTGGGTTTGCAGGATATTTATAAGGAT
>CALZIG010000206.1 GCA_945787585.1 uncultured Gammaproteobacteria bacterium
ACCATCGATATTTTGAAGGGACTGAAATCACGTTTTGAAGAACACCATAAAGTCAGGTACACACTGGATGCGCTGAAGACTGCGGCTGAGCTTTCGGCACGTTATATTAATGATCGTTACCTGCCGGATAAAGCGATCGATGTGATCGACGAGGCCGGTGCTAATCAGCGACTTCAGCCGGTATCGAAGCGTAAAAAGACCATTGCTGTAAAAGATATTGAAGCGATCGTTGCGAAGATCGCACGTATCCCAGCGAAGAGTGTGAGCAGTTCCGATAAAGCGAAACTGCGTACGCTGGAGCGTGATCTGAAGATGGTGATCTACGGCCAGGATGAGGCGATCGATACGTTGGCCACGGCGATCAAGATGTCGCGTTCCGGTCTGGGTGAAGGGGGCAAGCCGATCGGTTCGTTCCTGTTTGCAGGGCCGACTGGCGTGGGTAAGACCGAAGTGAGCCGTCAGCTGGCACTTATCCTGGGGATTGAACTGATCCGTTTTGATATGTCTGAATATATGGAGCGCCATGCAGCATCGCGTCTGATTGGTGCGCCGCCAGGTTATGTCGGTTTTGATCAGGGTGGGTTATTGACCGAGGCAGTGAATAAGCAACCTCATGCAGTCCTGCTGTTTGATGAGATTGAAAAGGCACATCCCGATGTTTTTAACCTGTTACTGCAGGTGATGGATCACGGCACACTGACGGATAATAACGGCCGTAAAGTGGACTTTAGAAATGTGATCATCATCATGGCCAGTAATGCGGGCGCTGAACTGATGAGCCGCTCTTCGATCGGTTTTTCGACACAGGATCACTCTTCAGATGGCATGGAAGCGATCAAACGCACCTTTACACCAGAGTTCCGTAATCGCCTGGATGCCATTGTGCAGTTCAAAGCACTTGATGCCTTGACCATCGCCAATGTGGTCGATAAGTTCATTATCGAACTGGAAGCGCAGCTGCAAGAGAAAAATGTGGTGATTGATGTTGAGGAGTCGGCGCGCGAGTGGTTAGCGCTGCACGGCTATGATCCGTCGATGGGCGCACGTCCGATGGCGCGTACCATTCAGGAACATGTGAAAAAACCACTGGCGGAGGAGTTACTGTTTGGACGTCTCGCCAAGGGTGGCCGCGTCAAGATTAGCGTCGATGATGATGGGTTGGTCTTTAAGGTTGAAGGGGCTGAAGAGACGGTCAGCAGCTAATCATTTTTACCAGCAAGCGGTTCGCATCGTTTGCTGGTAATTATTGTTTTACGATAATAATAGGCTATGCAGAAGACTTAACGTGCGCGGTAGGTGATGCGCCCTTTAGATAGATCGTATGGCGTTAATTGTACAGTCACTGTGTCACCCGTCAGAATGCGGATGTAATGTTTTCGCATCTTGCCAGAGATGTGCGCCGTGACGACATGTCCATTTTCAAGTTCTACGCGGAACATCGTATTTGGCAGTGTCTCTACAACAGTGCCTTCCATTTCAATGTGTTCTTCTTTTGCCATGCGTTAATAATCGTCTAATTTAGGTTTTAGTTAATGGTTTGAATACTGGTCGTGTTATGAGCCAGCATTATTGGATTTTCTTTTCAGCCCAGCAAGGGCTTCACCCCAAGCGGCCAGATTATACACCATTTTTTTTTATTTCTCGCTTTCCGTGCGGTTAAGGGTGGAATTGAATTAGAAAAGGGGGGATTAGTCGCTGTCGAGCAGTGAAAGAGAGCGTTTCCACTGGGGTGGCGCTAATGATGTGGCAGCACATGCCTGCTTAAGATGGTCGATGAAGGCGGTGCGTTCAATCTCTTCAGCACCCAGTTGAGTCAGGTGATTGGAGCCGATTTGGCAGTCGATCAGTGAAAACTGCCATTTTTTTAGTTGCGCTAACAGGTGTGCAAAGGCGACCTTGGACGCATCTGACTCGCGGCTAAACATCGATTCCCCAAAAAATACCTGGCCAATGGCGATGCCATAGAGGCCACCGACGAGCACGCCATCGTGCCATGCCTCCACGGAGTGCGCATGTCCAAGTTGGTGCAACTGCTGATAGGCCGCCTGCATCTCCGCGGTGATCCAGGTGCCGAGGCCATCGTTGCGCGGCGCGGCACAGGCCTGAATGACTTCGGTGAAGGCGTGGTCCAGTGTGACCTCAAACCGGCCCTGGCGCAGTCGCTTCTTCAGGCTGCGGGATAATTGTAGTCGTTCCGGGTAGAGCACTGCACGAGGATTGGGTGACCACCACAGGATTGGGTGACCATCGCTGTACCACGGAAAAATGCCCTGTCGGTAGGCGTTAAGCAGTGTGGCAGCGGAGAGGTTGCCACCGACGGCTAACAGGCCGTCAGGTTCATCGAGTGCGAGCGCGGCATCTGGAAACTGGCACGCTGTCTGGTATGGGTCGAGATAAAACGGGGGTGGCGGCTCTATCATCTTCTTGTTAAGGCTGATCTTTTTTATAGGGAAGATAGCGACTCAACATCGCTTGATAGCGCCCCAGATCCTGCTGCTCATAACCGACCGCTTTTTGAATCGCTTCTCTGAATGCGGGATGCGCAATCCAGTGGCGTGAATGGGTGGTCGTCGGATAAAAACCTCTAATCAGTTTATGTTCACCCTGCGCACCCGCTTCGAAACGTTTGAGCCCTTGCGCAATACAGTAGTCGATGGCGCGATAGTAACAGACCTCAAAATGGAGGCTGTGGTAGTCGCCGTGACAGCCCCAGTAGCGCCCATAGAGGGTATCGCTATTAACAAAGTTAAGTGCGGCCGCCACATCCTGCCCCGCTTTTTGTGCCACTATCAGAATAATGTTATCTGCCAGGGTGCGGCCGATCTCCTGAAAAAAACCGAGGGAGAAGGGTGTCTGGTGGCCACGTTTGAGGTAAGTGGTTTGATGGAAGTGATAAAAGTTTTGCCACTGCTCATCGGTGATGTCATTACCATGCAGCAGCTGTACATTGATCCCCGCTTCACTGACTCGACGCCGTTCACGCTTTATTTTTTTACGATGGCGTGAGGCGAGTTGCGCCAGGAATTGATCGAAATTCTGGTAATCGTGATTGACCCAGTGGTACTGCGTGTCGGCACGTGCGATCAACGCGGGTTGCGTCAAACGTTGCTCATCAATCTCATCCAGGAACAGGCAGTGTAGTGATGAGACCTGTTCAGTTTCCGCGTAGTTGAGGAGATAGTCGACGACTTCCGTCGCCGCTTGTGAATCGTTGCGATCTTCCAGTAGCAGGCGTGCGCCGGTTACCGGAGTATAAGGGGTCGCGACGACCAGTTTGGGATAGTAGGCTAAACCGTTGCGCTCATAGGCGCTGGCCCACGCCCAGTCAAACACAAACTCACCCCACGAGTGGTGCTTGAGATACATCGGCACTGCAGCGACCAGACGCGCATCTTTATGGCCCAGCAGATATCTCGGTACCCAGCCGCTTTCGCCACCGACGGCCTCGTGGTGCTCCAGTGCGCTGAGAAAGGCGTGGTTCAGAAAAGGATTGTCCGCAGCCAGTCGGTTCCACGCCGCAGCGGGGATTGAATCGATCGTGTCAGCGATGGTGAACTTCATCGTAGCGATGTTATTAATTGTCTGAGGAGTCGGCGAGGCAGAGCATGGATTCATCACTGTTCAACAGGCTTGCGTTTAATCGATGAGTGGAATGACAGGTACGGTGAATGTGCGTTGCGCAACCGATACTGTTTTTCTATTTGACTGATTTAATCATGCCCGCAATCTCAAACTTGCCCTCTGACTCGGCGGGCGAGACGCGAATCACCTCAATCACGGCATCGAGTGGTGGTGTCGCATTGGTGCCGGGAAGTACGTGGATGTCGAGTAGCGCATTGACTTCGCATGGTGCCTCGCCGATGAAGAAGATGCCATTCGCGCTAAGGTTTTTTGTAATGCCTCTCTTTTGCTCGTCGTTGCTGCCTGCTTTTCTGTACTTAATGACGCATGTGGTGTCGATTCTTGGAAATTTTCTCAGCTCATTTACGTTGTACATATAGCGAGTCTCTTTAAATGCATGTTCAGTCGGAAATCATTATAACAGCCCGGGCGTTCCCGGGCCGTGAAACAGTCTGCACGGGGCTGACTCAGGATTCCTGCGCCAGCTTATCCAGAAAACGTTCTGCATCGAGTGCTGCCATGCAGCCGGAGCCGGCGGAGGTGATCGCCTGCCGATAGATCGGGTCGGAGACATCGCCTGCTGCATAGACACCGGGGATACTGGTCTGCGTGGCATTCGCGCCACCCCCGTTTTGTGTGATGAGATAACCATGTTCCATCTCCAGCTGATCGGTGAACAGCGAAGTGTTGGGTGAGTGGCCGATGGCGATAAAGACCCCCTGCAATGGGACCTCTTTGGTCGCGCCGTCCTGTGTGCCTTTGAGACGTATGCCGGTGACGCCGCTGTCGTCACCCAGCACTTCGTCGAGTGTCTGGTGCCACTCGATGGTGATATTGCCATTGGCTGCCTTGGTGAGCAGCTGGTCGGCGAGGATCTTCTCTGAGCTGAACTTGTCGCGACGATGCACTACGGTGACATGTGAAGCGATATTTGACAAGTAAAGCGCCTCTTCAACTGCAGTGTTGCCACCACCGATCACGGCGACGGGTTGATCGCGATAGAAAAAACCGTCGCAGGTGGCGCAGGCTGAAACGCCGCGTCCCTGGAACGCCTCCTCGGAAGGGAGGCCAAGGTATTTGGCCGAGGCGCCAGTGGCGATAATCAGCGCGTCACAGGTGTAGCTGCCGCTATCACCAGTCAGCGTAAAAGGGCGGCTTTTAAGGTCTGCGGTGTGGATGTGATCGAAGATCACTTCAGTATCGAAGCGCTCTGCGTGGGCCAGCATGCGCTGCATAAGCTCCGGTCCCTGTACCCCTTCAGCATCCCCCGGCCAGTTATCGACGTCGGTTGTGGTGGTTAGCTGGCCCCCCTGTTCCAGTCCGGTAATCAGCACCGGTTTGAGATTGGCGCGCGCGGCGTAGACCGCGGCGGTGTAGCCTGCGGGGCCGGAGCCAAGGATTAACAGGCGGCAGTGTTTTGGTTCGTTCATCGGTGATGCTCCATCATTGTGTCATGTTTGTGTGCTAGTGTACTGTACCAAATAGATTACGGCATGTTTTCATGCGTTTAGTGACTGGTGGTTATTTGTCAGGTATCAACAGGCTTATCGCCTTATCGTCTGTTAAGTGGTGAATTCAAGTTGTAAGTGCAACACGCTTAGTCTCAAAAAAGACTTGTTGCGGTGTGCGATAACCAGGGTACTTCCTCGGTTTGTTCGATTATTCAGTTTTTTGACAATCCTGGCAACATCCTCTCCCTGACTTGATGGAAATCCGTTCCTTTTGGAAAGTAGCGGCGTAATAATCCATAGTTAGTGAAAACTCGATCAAACTATATTTCTAACTAAAAGGGCAATTCCTGAGTGATCTGAATAGAGAAACAGGTTGACCCTGAACCTTCAATTTCTGATTTTAGGCCAGTTGAAAGAAGCCCCCCCGCTGCTAATGATTATTGCCTGCGAACGAAAGAACAGTAACACGACACCTGGTTTTGATAACAAAAATGTACTGAAAAATTATTCAGTATTTAGGTTGAGTATGTGTAAGTTTGGCGTATCGTTAAACCTACAAGGTGGGTTTTGTGATGATAAGGCGCTCTCTCGCGGCCGTACTAATCAAGCACCAACCGCGAGAGAGGGGGTATAGCAGTTATTTGACCAGGTTAGCGTCGAACTTGTAGACCAGGCCAATGGATACAGCGCCTGGATCTTGCCCTGTAGCAGCAGGTGCTACGGCCTCACCATGACCATAGTTGTTGGCGGTAAACGCAACATTTGCGTCATTGTCGGTCGTGGCATAGGCGAAATAGACCGTCGCGGCGTCATTGATCATGTGATCA
>CALZIG010000207.1 GCA_945787585.1 uncultured Gammaproteobacteria bacterium
ATTTCCGGCAATAAGGCGATCGAGACTGATCAACTCAATGATGCGCTGGAGCGCATTGGATTGACGAGTGGACGAGTGTTTGACCGTTCTGCGCTCGACAAAGTAGTGCGAGAGCTTGAGCGCCAGTACTTTAGTCAGGGGCAGTATGGCATCAAGATCACCACCGAAGTGGTCACACTGGAAGATGAGCGCGTTGAGATCGATATTGATATCAACGAAGGCGAAGTGGCGACCATTAAGCAGATCAACATCATCGGTAATCACGCCTATTCGGATGGTATTTTGCGCAGTAAGTTTCAGCTCGATTCACCGGGGGTCTTCTGGGGCGGTGAGCAGTACTCGCGCTTTAAACTCGGCGGTGACCTTGAGTCACTGCGCTCGTATTACCTTGACCGCGGTTACATCAATTTTAATATTGACTCGACTCAGGTCACGCTGACACCCGATAAGCAGGACATCTTTGTCTCCATCAGTGTTTCGGAAGAGTATCAATATGCGATTGAAACGATAAAACTGGCAGGTGACCTCGTGGTGCCTGAGGCCGAGTTGATGGCATTAGTGACCTTAAAAGCGGGCGAAGTATTTTCCCGAAGTAAAGTCACGGCAAGTACCGAAGCGATCACCACGCGTCTCGGTGAAGAGGGCTTTGCCTTTTCCAATATTAATGCGATCCCGGAAGTCGATCGTGAAAACCGCCTCGTTTCGCTGACCTTTTTTGTTGATCCGGGCCGCCGTGTCTATGTGCGCCGTATCAATATCAAGGGGAACAAGGGCACTCGAGACGAAGTGATACGGCGTGAGTTCCGCCAGATGGAAGGTGGCTGGATCTCGACGGCGCAGATTGATCGTTCGCGTGTGCGGGTACAGCGCCTCGGTTATTTTGAGAACATCAATGTCGAGACCCCGGCAGTGGCCGGCGTGGCCGATCAGGTCGATGTGGTGATGTCGCTGGAGGAGCGTCCTTCTGGCTCGCTGACGGCCGGTATCGGTTTCTCGCAGACGCAGGGTGTCTTGATCAACGCCAGTATTAGTCAGGATAATTTTCTGGGTAGCGGCAAACGTATTACCGCGAATATTAATAATAGCGATGTAAATACCATTTACAGCTTTTCGTATAACGACCCTTACTACACTGCCAGTGGCGTGAGCCGAGGTTTTACGTTCTCATTTCGTGAAACGAATGCCAGCGAGACCAATATTGCCTCCTATACTTCTGATCAGTACGGTATCGGGGTCAATTATGGCTTCCCGCTGAGTGAGTATAATCGTGCCTCGTTAGGGTTGGCCTATGAAAACACGCAGATTCATACCACGTCGCTAACCCCTCAGTCAGTCGTTGATTTTCTGGATGTGAATGCAGATAAGTTTGATATCTACAAATTGACGCTGGGCTGGACGCACGACACGCGCAACCGAACGATCTTTGCAAACGATGGTCTACTGGTAAGTTTGAGCAATACAATCGCCCTGCCGGGCAGTGGGCTGGAGTATTATAAGGTTGATGCGCGCGGCATGAAATTTCAGCCGCTGACCAAGTCATTAACGCTGTTAGTGAAGGGATCGCTGGGATACGGAGATAGCTATTCTACGACCTCCCGTCTGCCCTTTTTTGAGCATTATTATGCCGGTGGCAGTAGTTCAGTCCGAGGTTATGAAGGGAATTCGTTAGGCCCACAAGAGGGGGTTAACTCACAGGGCGGGGCACTGAAAGTGGTGGGTAATATCGAGCTGATTGTGCCGATGCCGTTTGTTGCGGAGGATAATCGTTCACTACGCTTGAGTGGTTTCTATGATATTGGTAATGTATTCACTGCCCGTCGAGATTATGACTCGGCGGAGTTGAGGACATCGACAGGGGTTGCGCTGATCTGGATGTCGCCAATAGCACCACTGACGTTTAGTTATGCATTCCCTCTGAATGACAAAGAGGGCGATGAACTTGAGCGGTTCCAGTTTACACTGGGTTCGTTCTTCTTCTAGTACTTTAAATAATCGGGGTTGAGACTTGAATAAAATTACTAAAATGGTTTCAGTCGGGATAGCGTCACTATTATTGGCGTTACCGGTGGCTGCGGCAGATCTAAAACTCGGTTATGTGGATGCGGTGAGACTGTTTCAGGATGCTCCGCAGGCCGCGCAGGCTGAAGCAATGTTACGCGTTGAGTTTTCGGCGCGAGAGAAAACATTAGTTGAACAGCAGGAGAAAGCTAAACGGCTGGAATCACGTATTAAGACTGATGGCCTGGTGATGAACGATAGTGAACGGAAAAAAGTCGAGAATGAGCTGTTAGATCTTTCACGTAACTTTCGTCGCACTCAGGAAGAGTTTCGCGAGGATTTAAATCGTCGACGCAATGAAGAGATTGCTAAGGTTCAGGAGTTTATTAAGCAGGTGATCGACAAGATTGGACGGGAAGAGGGATTTGATTTGATCTTCTTTGAGGGTATTGCCTTTGCGAATGCCGAGCTGGAAATAACGGCCAAAGTGCTGGCCCGTCTCGAAACGCTGGCTGAAAAATCGACAGCGACGTCAAACAAATAACAAGAAACAAAAGGAACACGCGCTTGGCATTAACACTGGAGCTGTTGGCATCCCGTCTGGGATGTGAGTTCGATGGCGATGCCGACTGCCTGATAACAGGTGTGGCGACGTTGCAAGCGGCAGTCAGTGGCGAGTTGAGTTTTCTGGCGAGTTCAAAATATCGGGCGCACCTTGCAGAGACAAAGGCGTCAGCGGTGATTATCGCAGCGCGCGATCGCGATGCGTGTACCGTAAACGCGCTGATCGCTAGCGATCCCTATCTTACCTATGCGCGCGCCACGCGGCTTCTCTATCCTGCTGAGATTCATTCCGGTGGCGTCCACCCCTCAGCGGTGATTGATGATGCCGCGCAGGTCGATGCGACAGCGTGGATTGATGCGCACTGCCTGATTGGACCGGGAGTCATCGTGGGCGCCAATGCGCAGATTGGCGCAGGTTGTGTGCTTGATCACGATATTACGATTGGGCGCGATAGCCGTCTGATGGCCAATGTCACGATTCACGGCCATGCCACACTGGGTGATCGTTGTGTGATTCAGCCAGGAGCGGTGATCGGCAGTGATGGCTTTGGTTACGCCAGCGACCGTGGCACGTGGGTCAAGATCCCACAGATCGGTGGGGTGACGCTGGGCGATGATGTTGAGGTGGGGGCGAATACCACGATCGATCGTGGCGCATTGAGCGATACCGTCATCGGCAAGGGGGTAAAGCTGGATAACCAGATCCAGATCGCTCACAATGTGCAGATCGGCGAGCATACGGCCATTGCGGGCTGTACCGGCATCGCTGGCAGTACCCATATTGGTAAACACTGTGCGATTGGTGGCCATGTGGGCATTGTGGGCCATTTGACTATTGCTGATGGTGTGCAGATCAGTGCCAAGACGTTTGTGAGTCAATCGATACATGAGCCGGGGTTTTACTCATCCGGCACGCCAGTGGAACTGAATGCACGTTGGCGCAAAAATTTTGTGCGCATGAAGCAGCTGGACAAGATGGCGCGACGCATCAAAATGCTTGAGAAAACGGTTCGTAAATTATCTAATGAAGTATAAAGGCAAAAGGTAGAGCATAAGGCATGACGCAGGAGACAACAGAGCACGCTGGTGTGAGTTCGATGGACATCCACGAGGTGATGAAACACCTGCCGCATCGCTACCCATTTTTGCTAGTTGATAAAGTGATTGAATATGTACCGGGAAAGACATTGACCGCATTGAAAAATGTCACGATCAATGAACCTTTTTTTCCGGGCCATTTTCCGATTAAACCGGTGATGCCCGGGGTACTTATTCTTGAAGCACTGGCGCAGGCGACGGGTATCCTGACGGCAAAAAGTATGAGTGATGCGCCGACGGGTGAAACGCTTTATTATCTGGTTGGTATTGATAATGCGCGTTTCAAGCAGCCGGTGGAGCCGGGTGATCAGCTGATACTGAAGACTGATTTAGTGCGTAACAAACGTAGCATCTGGAAATACAACACCGAGGCATTAGTCAACGGTGAAGTGGTCGCGAGTGCAGAGATTATCTGCTCTGTGCAGCATGTTTAATCGAGATTGTTATGATTCATAGTTCCGCAATTATAGACCCCACTGCGCGCATTGCAGAGGATGTTTCTGTTGGGCCTTTCTCTGTTATCGGACCCGATGTCGAGATCGGCAGTGGCAGTGTGATCGCGTCCCATGTGGTGATTAAAGGGCCTACGACGATTGGAAAGAATAATCAGATCTTTCAATTCGCTTCAGTCGGTGAAGACCCACAGGACAAAAAGTACCAGGGTGAGCCCACACGACTAGAGATTGGTGACAATAATGTGATTCGTGAAGGGTGCACACTCAACCGTGGCACCACTCAGGATCGCGGCGTTACATCCATTGGTAACGATAATCTGATTATGGCCTATGTGCATGTGGCGCACGATTGTGTGGTGAAGAATGATACTATTCTGGCTAACAACGTGGCGCTTGCTGGGCATGTCACGATAGAGGATTACGCAATCCTGGGGGGCTTCACATTAGTCCACCAGTTCTGTGTTATAGGTTCATACGCATTTACAGCCATGGGCAGTGTGTTACCAAAAGATGTGCCGCCATATGTGCTCGTATCCGGACATATGGCGAAGCCGTTTGGTCTGAATGTGGAAGGACTCAAGCGTCGTGGTTTTAACGCTGAGACTCTTCGTGACCTGCGCCGTGCCTATAAATTGATCTATAAGGCCGGCCTTACCATTGAGCAGGCATCACAGCAGATACGTGCACTCAATCCCGATTGCGGCGAGGTTGCGCTGCTGGCAGATTTTATCGTGAAGTCTGAACGCGGCATTGTGCGTTAAGCACTTCAATCACCTTCTTAACGAGAGCATCTATTTGTGCGCATAGGGATTGTTGCAGGGGAGACCTCGGGGGATCTGCTTGGTGCTGAATTGATGCAGGCGATCAAAGTGCGCGTGCCAGAGGCTACCTTTGAAGGGATTGCCGGGCCAAAGATGATCGAGCAGGGGTGCGATGCGCTTTATCCTGCTGAAAAGTTAGCCGTGATGGGGCTGATCGGGATTGGTAAATACATGGAGCTGCGTTCGATTCGTGCCGGGCTCGCACGTAAGCTGATCAACGACCCTCCCGATATATTCATCGGTATCGATGCGCCTGATTTTAATATCGGGCTTGAGACACGTTTGCACAATCACAAGATTCCAACGGTGCATTACGTCAGCCCATCGGTTTGGGCATGGCGTCAGTATCGTCTGCCGAAGATCGCGCGTGCGATTGATCTGATGTTGACACTCTTCCCCTTCGAAGCGAAGTTTTACGAGGAACATAAAGTACCGGTGCGGTTTGTGGGGCATCCATTGGCCGATATGATTCCATTGCAAACAGATAGCCAAGCTGCGCGTAGTGAACTGGGCTTGCCGCTGGATAAACGCATTATTGCGTTACTCCCCGGCAGTCGTGTGGGCGAGGTATCACGTCTTTCAGATTATTTTGTACAGGCGGCCGCACAGTGTATTGAACAGCGCCCTGGACTTCATTTTGTCGCGCCATTCGCAAACCCGGAGACCCGAGAACTATTTGAGCAGGCGCTGCTAGCCTCGGCACCACACCTGCCAATCACGGTGATCGATGGTCAGTCGCGTACCGCAATGGCGGCGGCTGATGTCGTATTGCTTGCCAGTGGCACCGCTACGCTGGAAGCGATGCTGTTGAAAAAACCCATGGTTGTGGCCTATCGCCTGAAGCCTTTTTCCTACTGGTTGGCGATGCAGCTATTGAAAGTTGATAATTATTCGCTGCCCAACTTATTACTCGGCAGACGTGTGATACCGGAGATTATTCAGGACGATGTCACTGCGGAGAGCTTGAGCAGGGCAGTGCTGGAGTATCTGGATGACCCTGAAAAGGTTGTAGACCTACAGCAACAGTTTAGTGAGGTGCATCATGCCCTCAGGCAGAATGCCAGTGAGAATGCGGCTGATGCTGTGTTATCGGTGGTTGAGCGTACGCGTAGTGAGATAGCATCAGCTAAAGTTAAGCGCTAGCAGGACGGCACAGTCGCTTTAAAGGTTTACTGTGGCAGTCTAACGGCGAGCACATCGCATGGTGCGTGACGTATAACACTACTGGCGGTAGAGCCCAGTAAACGTTGTAGTCCAAGTCGACCATGGGCACCGAGCACGATTAGATGTGCTTTGTGTTGTCTGGCCGTTTCTACGATCACATCGCTGGCGGAGCCACTGAGTACCACTCTGCTCGCATCACCCAGCCCCATCTCTTCTGCAAGGGCCTGAAGCGATTTCTTTGCCTGTTCTACTAGTTGTTCTTCGAACACTAACCAGTCTGGTGATGGGATAATATCATCGCCAAATGATAGGGGTGAAAGGTATTCAACCACATGTAATAGTATTATGCTGGCGTTGTTTTGATGTGTAATATCGAGTGCGCGGGTGACGACGTTTTTTGATGATTCAGAGAAATCGACCGCGACGATAATCTTCTGATATTGGGTGATGCTACTTGTCATGATACGCTTACTCCAGTCGTTGTCATTACCGGTGGAATTACCAGACACTTTAATCATACTGCGATGTTTGTACAAGCCTTGTTTCTTCTGTTTGTAGCGAATGGCGCGCCCATCGTGGTTCGTTTACTCATGCATGGTTATTTTTCTATGCCACTTGATGGTGGTATACAGTGGTTTGATGCGCGCCCATTACTGGGCCGTAGTAAGACGTGGCGTGGTCTGTTAGCAGCGCTGTTGCTAACATCACTAGTTGCCCTGTCGCTGGGGTTATCATTTTATATTGGCGCGCTGTTTGGTCTCTTTGCAATGTTCGGGGATCTCCTGTCCAGTTTTATTAAGCGTCGTTGTGGCATAGCACCGAGTGGTCAGGCGTTAGGATTAGATCAAGTTCCGGAATCTCTGTTGCCGTTGTTGTTGCTACAGTCTCAGCTTGGGCTGACACTATCTGATGTTGCGATATTGGTGGTGATCTTTACTATCCTTGAGCTATTGATATCACGCTTGCTCTATCAATGGCATATCCGCAAGCGGCCTTACTGATGTGGGGTATTGCAATCAGATTATTACGGCAGTATTTGAGCAGACGTTAAGGCGTATTGTTTTTTCGTCGTGTAGAGCGATTTGGGCGGTTGCGTCGTCGCCAATGAATACTGAACTTATAGAGTAGCCCGTCAACCCATCCCCAGTACCACTCCAGAAAGCGACGATGCCACGGGCGTTTACGCCAGATGTCAACATCAATTTCGATGCATTGAGAGAAGTCATCATTAAACATCTGTTTTACTGCATCGGCAAAATTTGGGTCGTCGATCTCCTGATTAGCCTCCAGGTTCCATACCAGATTCCATCGATCAAGGTTACTGGAGCCAATGGTGCTCCACTGATCGCATAGCAGTACCTTGCTGTGTGAAAAACGTGGTTGGTACTCAAAGATACGTACGCCGCTTTGTAATAATTTGTAATAGAAGCGTCGTCCTGCGTGGCGGATTGCTGGGTGATCGGAGTGTTTGCCTGGCAATAGCAGGCGCACATCGACACCACGTCGAGCTGCCTTGCGGAGCGCGTGCTGCATGCGCCATGAGGGTACAAAGTAGGCTGTTGCCATCCATATGCGGTGTTCGGCACCATTTAGGTGTCGATTGACTGAGCGCCGAATCTCCTGTCGAGTTGCGGCATGTGAGAGCATTACACGCCCCATCATTTCGCTAGCGGTGGTTGTATTATTTAGTGTGTCAGGGTGAGGTGGCATGACGGGCCTGATA
>CALZIG010000208.1 GCA_945787585.1 uncultured Gammaproteobacteria bacterium
AGGTGACATTTCAGCAGCGGCCAAACGTGGTATGAATAAGGTGGCCGAGATCGGTTGTACTAGTTGTCACTCAGGGGCATTGTTCACCAATAACCAGTTTATGAAGTTTAATTACGGTACTGATGATGGGTTGAAGAGTGTCACTGGTAAAGAAGAAGATAGCCATCTGTTCCGTGTTCAATCATGGCGAAATGTGGCGATGACTGCGCCATATTTCCACGACGGTTCTGCTGCCACACTGGAAGATGCGGTAGTGACAATGGCTAAAGTGCAGCTTGGTCGTACACTGTCAAAGGATGAGGTGTCGGATATTGTTGCGTTTCTCAAGACATTGACTGGTGAGTCACCTATAGTGAGTTACCCGATTCTACCGCGTCCACAGGGAATCGCGTTGGACTGGGAAGAAGACTAGACGCGCAGCAATACGTCTCACCACGAAAAAAGAAACCCGACAGTATTCACTGTCGGGTTTTTTATTGTTCAAAAAAGGTAATAAAAAAGTGGTGCATCCTTGCACCATATAACGTAGATGAATTTCGCACCTTCTGGTACGGAGTCACGGAGGACATGACTCACATTCATGTTACGCAAAACTGTGGCAGGAGAGGGAGGGAACTGCCACATAGGTAATATCTAGTGATGACACGGCAGCAATTCAAGAGGAAAAGGGAATTAATTTTTCGATGTTACATATGATTAACTTCACGCTTACATCATGTCATTTGAAACGTAATTATAGAACCATTCGATGATTGCACTCGAAGCCATTAAATATATTGATTTTACCAGTCAACGACATCAAGGCATGGAGCAGTGTCGTCGCCTGTTTCACGGTCGTGGTGGTGCCTATGCAGGGCTCGAACATATAGTGATCGACTGGCTGCCACCAGTGGCATTAATCACTTTATACAAAGAAGAGAACATCGAACGATTACAGGCGTTGGCGCAGTCATTAGTCGATAACTTGATAGCGTGTCGTTCGGTGCAGGTGCAGTATCGCTGTCGCCCAAAAGCGCCGATTGAGTTGATGTCAGGCGAAGCAATCAGTGAACTAGTCATAGATGAATATGGGTTGAAATATAACGTTGAGTTGGGACGCTCACAGAACATGGGTCTGTTTCTCGATATGCGCAACGGACGGCAGTGGGTCCGGCAAACTACGGCTGCTAAAAACGTGCTTAATCTGTTTGCGTACACCTGTGGATTTTCTGTTGCCGCGATGGCGGGTAGTGCCAGTCAGGTGGTTAATGTCGATGTGAGCAAGGCCGCATTGAGCAGAGGGCGTGATAATCATCGCTTAAATAATCAGAATACGTCACAGGTCATTTTTCAGGGCGTTGATATATTCAAGTCATTCTCACGGCTCAGAAAGTATGCCCCCTATGATCTGTTGATCTGTGATCCGCCAGCCCTTCAAATCGATAGGGTTGATATCCAGCGTGATTATCAAAAGATCCTACGACGCGCGCCGGAGTTGATGAACCCCGGTGGGCAGTTGATGCTGTGTCTCAACTCACCGCGCTTGGATGAAGGGTTTTTGCATGCGATGGTCGCGGAAGTAAGTCCTGCTTGTCGATTCGTTGAGTCGATAGCGCCGCCGGCGGTTTATGTGGATGCAGTGGTGGGCAGTGGCTTGAAGGTGCTAGTTTTTGAGTATCGGAGTGAGTAATTCCTCTGCACCCCAGGAAGTCCCTTTAAGGAGAATCCAGTCTACTAATTATTCGATCACCAATTTTTTGTTCAGGTTCAACGCTCCTTATTCTAATGCTCATTATTTAATATTAAAAAACCACTATGAATGACTGCCGATTTATGGCACTTTTAGATAGTGAATATTGGTTAAGTAGGGGTGTCTGATCGTGGGTTGAATTAGATTTGGTTGTTTGCGTTGGTTGTCTTTAGCTGAAGGCAGCTCTCGACCCGTTGCTGCTGTTAGTGAGTGATGGATTGAGTATCCGTTATGGAGTGGGCGACAGAAATCTCGCGAATGCGGCCGTTGGCAATGAGGCTAAGGTAGTCATTGACACCTGGCCCAGGGAGTATGCAGCATTCCAAATATAAATGAACACCTGCGCTTTTACATTTTCCCACCACATAAATATCTGACTATTTTTTGAAAAACAATTACTTATAAAAATCAGCCTATTCCTGCCTCACATGTTTATTTACTAATCCCATACCCATAATAAAATGGATTAAATATACAACTTCGCTATAATTAAAAGCTTTATTCTGTCGGGCGGGTTTTAAAAATGCGAATAATAAGTCACCCTCTTGTACTACTACTCATTGTTGCCAGTTTGTTCGGTTGTGCCTCTGGCCCAATCGATCTTCGAGAACGATCAGGTTACGATCAAAAAACCGTGATGCCGGTCCGAGAACCTTACCCCCCGATTAAGGATGCCACACTCTATGACCTCTACAAGCGTGTCAGAAACTTTGGTGCTGCTGAATGGGAGATGCGCGAAGCAGAGCTCTACAATATGATTGGCAATCAAATCAGCAAAGAGACGAT
>CALZIG010000209.1 GCA_945787585.1 uncultured Gammaproteobacteria bacterium
AAAAAATATATGAAATGTTTATTTGACCGAGGGGTTAATCCACCAAACATTCCTACAGTGGATGTCGAGCATTGTTTAAAAGAGTGGAGAGCTTATGTTGGCTCAATGTGGTTATCTCCAGTGATAAAAAATAAGATGGTAAATCATTTGACGAAGTATGCTGTAAATGAAGGCCGCATGGCTGTGCTTACCGTAAGAAGAATAAGTGAAGAAAATAAATGAGATGTCTAGCAAGCGTGGTCAAGCTGACAAATTTTCGCGGTGCTCATTTGTGCTAAATAGCACAAGCCTCGCATTGCTCCAATTTTCAGCTTACCGCGAACGATAATATGCCTTATGAAAAGTAAAATTAAACCACTTGATTCCTTCAAAAGAAATCTAGAGTCGGTGCAAAAGCTAATGAACTTCGATCGTGATGTTCAAGATATGGCGATAAATTATATTGAAAAACTTCATAATAGTTTGGTTAATGTGCAGAATATCACAAACGAACAGATAAACGGTAAGCGGACGCTCGATTTGTTAAAAGGGATTCGTGAAAATGATTCACTTAGACCAAGGTATAAAATAATATTCAATCAAGCTATTGTGTTGCTAGTCTCATATTTTGGGTCTGCGATTACAGATTGCTTTAGGCTGGCAACACAAATTGCAGTCGAATCATGTGACAAGCGGGTATTAGATGAAGAATTGAACCTAGAAATAAAGGAGCTTATCGATCGAGGAGATCAAATAGGTGATGTTCTTGGGGATTTGCTAATTCAAAAAAAGGATATTAGCTTTCAGGACATGAAAAGTACTCATCGTGCATTTAAAAAATATTTCGGCATCGAAATCAATAAGGATGCAATAGTAAATAATATTATTCTAGGGCAAGCTTGTCGTCATTGCATTGTGCATGAAGGCGGCAGAGTTAATAGACGAATTATCAAGCAAATTGAGAATGCAAAACCACGAAGCCTCAAGCCTAGTGTGAGAGAAAATGATCAACTAAATTTTTCGACGGAAGAGGTAGAGGAGCTTGGTGGCTATATGAAAGATTATGTCTCAAATTTGGAAGCCAGAATTTCGGAATATAAAAATTCGATTAACCAGGTAAACGAAAACAACGCATCTACTATTCGTGGGTAAGACCAGTTAAATAATTTAAAAGTACTATAATATGAGATATGTTAATTTAGTAATAATATTATTGTTGATTACTGGGTGCGCTTCTGGACCATATTCAAAAAAAGGGATGGGTAATTCAGCAACTCTGATAACTAGAACTACATGTTGCTTTTTGGATGGGATATTCCACTATAGCTACCTTATGTATGTTGACGGTGTCTATACTGAATCAGTGAGCGGAAAGTTTTATCTGCCGCCAGGAAAGAGACAATTAGGTTTGGGTGCCTCAATAGCAGGGGGAGCAAAAGCCTACACAATAATAGAATTAGATGTTCAGCCTAATACTAATTATGATTTTCGCGTAGAGAAGGAAGATGATAATTTTCAAATGGCAAATATTTATGTAGATAAAAAACTTGTCTCAACAAAAAAAATGACAATGCATTATGGGGTTGAATATAAAGCTGGTGAAGAGGTAAAACAGTTGCTTTTAAAAGAGATAAAGGCATCTGGGTATAATACCTCTAACAATGAAAATTAAGCTCATTACGTTTACATTGTTCACTTACATCCGACGCACTACCGCGCGCGGCTTGTTTACGGCGTTATATGTAATCAAAAACTAAAGCGTTTGGAGGTCAATCATGGCAGATGTGCGTGAAGGAAAAGGGAGTTGTCTCTGCGGTGCTGTGAAGATATTGGTCAAGGGCATAAGCTGTGAGGTGGGGGCTTGCCATTGTGGTATGTGCCAAAAGTGGACCGGGGGGCCATTACTTGCCGTAGATTGTGGAACCGGTGTTTCATTTGAGGGCCAGGAAAATATTTCAATATATAATTCTTCCGAGTGGGCGGAGCGCGCTTTTTGCAAAAAATGCGGAAGTCATTTGTATTATCGATTAAAAGAGCCCAATCAACATATTATGCCTGTTGGGCTATTCGATACCGAGATGCCACTTGTATTTGATCACCAGATATTTATTGAATCCAAACCGTCTTACTATCACTTCGGAAATAAGACCAGAGAAATGACAGGCGAGGAAGTCTTTGCGCTATATGCACCGCCAGAGGGCTAAGCAGATAATAAAGCAAAATTTACAGTGCGTTTCGTATGGCTGCACCAGGCCGTACCGCACTGTAAACTTCCGATGTACTGAAACTTAGGCCATCGTTCCCCTTTGAATCGAGTATCCATCATTAACCTTGAGACTATATTATGTTGAATGCACTCTACATGCTGGTCGGTGTTGGGCTGCTTACCCTCGGCGGTGAGGCGTTGATTCGTGGCGCGCTGGGTGCTGCGAATCGCTTTGGCGTATCTCCGCTGCTTTCCGGGTTGGTAATCGTTGGATTTGGTACCTCAATGCCCGAAATGGTAGTTTCTATTGAGGCTGCCCTCAGCGGACAGCCTGACATTGCGATTGGAAATGTCGTTGGCAGTAACATCGCTAATATCCTGCTTATTTTAGGACTATGCGCCGTCATTACTCCCCTGGCGGTCTCTGCACTGGCGCTGAGGCGAGATGCAGTGACTGTCATCGCTGCCAGCCTATTGTTCATTCTCCTTGCCGCTACCAATAACCTGTCCTATCTGGGCGCAGCAGTACTGTTGCTATCGTTGTTCGGTTATTTGGCATGGGCGTACTGGAGCGAAAAATTCAACGCGGCACCCTCCGCAGCGGTGCATCTGGCAGAAGCTGGAGAGGTCAGTTTGGTACCCAAATCTGCGGGATGGTCCGCACTCGCAATTGCAACAGGCCTTGTATTATTAATCGCTGGATCAAAGGTCCTACTGATTGGTGCAGTTGGCATCGCACACGGATTGGGTGTATCTGAGGCGGTAATCGGACTCACCCTCGTTGCCGTTGGTACTTCTCTACCTGAGCTCACGATATCCGTCATTGCTGCTTTACGCGGGCATGCGGACGTAGCTGTGGGCAATGTTCTAGGCAGCAATATCTTTAACCTGCTCGGGATTCTGGGCCTTTCTGGGCTCTTGCAGCCACTCGAAGTACAAGGGAGAATATTAGAATTTGACCAGTGGGTTATGCTTGGGGTAGCCGTTCTGCTCCTGGTTTTCTTGTATACTGGCCGACAGCTTAGTCGAATTGAGGGTGGCGTGCTGCTGCTTGGATACGCTGCGTATATCGGAGCGAGTTACTTCGCCATTGGCGGCTAGAGGACGGGAGCAATCTAGATTAAACAATGGCCTATCAATTTATTACAGAGGATACTTGATTTGAAATTCATTTTTGCGGCCGCAAAAAAGTGTTGTATCAACTGCCGCTGAACTCAAGCTTTATGCACTAGAGGTGTGCGTGATAAATGATTGAATCATATGATTTCCTAAAATCGGTACTCGATACAATTACAGATCATATCGTAACCATAGACAGCGATGGCGATATTTTATATGTAAATAAAAGCTGGGATTCATTTGGGCAAAGCAACGCATGCCTAATTGATAGTGCATGGCATGGCGTTAATTATTTAAATGAGTGTGATAAAGCCGCGGTTATGGGTGATGATTTAGCGGCTAGGGCAGCAAGTGGAATTAGAGCGGTCTTAAAAGCCGAGGAAGATAAATTTTACTTTGAATATCCCTGCCATAGTCCAACTGAGAAACGGTGGTTTATGATGCGCGTTACACCCTTTGTTACGCAGGAAGACACTTATTTTGTGATTTCGCATCAAAATATTACAGAAAGAAAACTTATCGAAGAAGATGTGCTTAGTCTATCCCGTATTGATGGGCTTACTGGTATTCCAAATCGTCGATATTTTAATGAATTTATAGAAAATGAATGGAAGCGCTGTCATCGCCTTAGTATGCCAATTTCACTAGCGTTAATGGACCTTGACCATTTTAAATTATTGAATGATACCTACGGGCATCAAGTTGGAGATGAATGCCTAAAATCAGTTGGAAGAGTACTAAAAGGGTTTAGTAAAAGGCCAGGCGATATATCTGCCCGCTACGGTGGTGAAGAGTTTGCTATCTTGTATGGGGGTACAAATCTGGAGCAAGCAAAAGTTTTGACTATTGAGTTACTTAATGAAATACGCTCATTAAATATCCCCAATGAAAAAGCACCAACGTTACCTACGCTGACCGCAAGTATAGGATTAGCAGAAATGTACCCAGGTAATAAAAATAGTGAGATTGATCTTATTCGGGAAGCCGATAAACTGCTTTATTTGGCGAAGGAAAGTGGTAGAAATAAAATTTCTCTTTTTCTTGATTCAGATGCATAACTAATATTTTACTGCACCACTCAAGTATTATTCTATTTAAAAAATCATCAATAGTAGAGGGGCAGCATAAAACTAGAATCAATTGCACTACATGAAGGTTATAAATCCGAAGCGACAACGAAAGCTGCGGCTGTTCCGATTTATCAGACAACCTCTTATACCTTTGATGATACGCAACACGGCGCAGATTTGTTTGATCTTAAAGTGCCGGGTAATATCTACACACGCATCATGAATCCAACCACAGATGTGCTGGAGAAACGTATTGCGGCGATGGAGGGGGGTATTGCCGCGTTATGTGTTGCCTCAGGTATGGCGGCGATTACTTACGCGATTCAATGTATCTGTGAGGTTGGCGATAATATCGTCAGTACTAGCCAGTTGTACGGCGGTACTTATAACTTTTTTGCACACTCTTTACCCCGGCAGGGTGTTGAGGCGCGCATGGTCTCACACGATGATTTTGAAGGGTTTGATAAAGCCATTGATGAAAATACCAAGGCGCTGTTTTGTGAATCGATTGGTAACCCGGCAGGTAATATAGTCGATATTGCCCGTTTGGCAGAAATCGCACACAAACATGGTGTGCCGTTGATTGTTGATAACACTGTTGCGACCCCTTATCTCTGCCGGCCATTTGAGCTGGGTGCCGATATCGTTGTGCATTCACTGACTAAATACATTGGCGGTCACGGCACCTCTATTGGGGGCGTGATCATCGATTCCGGCAAGTTTGACTGGGTAGCGAATAAGGCGCGTTTTGCCGTTTTAAACGAACCGGACCCTTCATATCATGGTGTTGTTTACACAGAAGCGCTGGGCGATGCAGCCTACATAGGGCGTTGCCGAGTAGTGCCACTGAGAAATACTGGAGCAGCTTTATCGCCCATGAACGCTTTTCAAATTCTACAAGGGCTCGAGACCCTCGGTTTGCGCATGGAGCGCCATTGCGAAAATGCTGAAAAACTCGCGCTATACCTACAGCAACACCCAAAAGTTAACTGGGTTAATTATGCCGCACTTCCCGATAGCCCTTACTACGCTAACTGTAAAAAAATCACCAATTCCAAAGCTTCAGGCATTTTAAGTTTTGGAGTGTCTGGTGGAGTTGAAGCCTGCGCAAGGTTTATTGATTCGCTTGAAATGATTTTACGCCTTGTCAATATCGGTGATGCAAAATCACTTGCCTGTCACCCAGCGTCTACCACCCATCGGCAACTGAATGATAAAGAATTAGCTTCTGCGGGTGTCAGTGCTGATCTGATCCGGATATCTGTTGGCATCGAACACATCGACGACATTATTGCCGATGTTAGCCAGGCTTTAGATAAGGCATAGCAAGATGTTCAAATTGGTCAACTCTGTTGAAGCAGGTGATTGTGTATCTCCCAGGAAAAACACTATTGCTGGGCGGTGATGTTGTCAATCCTTTATGATGGGTGGCTTGAATGGATTCGTGGGTAAGATCAATTCGTCATCTTAGACGAGGTGCATATGTGTTTTACACGAAAGTATTTTAAAGATAATCGCTTCGTTTTAACACGAATATGTAATGGCGCTAACGATGATAAATTGAAAGAACATGTAATAATACTTACTGAGGAGACGAAGGACCTGGGGCCTTTTGTAGAGCTGGCTGATGCCCGTGCTATAGACGATCTTTCGGGCTTTAGCAAATCGGGAATTGCAGCTGCGGCAGCTTACGAATTTGATCGGCAACCATATAAACGAGATAAATTAGCCATTCTTGTGAGTAGTAGTGAAGCCGCTGAGCTCGCAAGCATCTATCAAGCGGTAAGCGTATACTTCCGATATGACGTAAGAGTTTTTTTCGAATTATTACCGGCTATTCAATGGCTTGGTGTAGTTGAACTGTTGAACGATATAAATAATTATATAAAAGAATGATCCTGGCCAAGCGTTCCATCTGATCGTTATTTCAATGCGAAACAAAAATGCCATATGAACTTGGTTGTTATTAATTTGAATGATTGTTAAAAATCGAGTCAGCCGAAAGTAGTGCGTCTGTGGTGGACGTCATCATTCACTGCGAAGCGCTTCAATCGGATCGAGTTTTGCGGCACGTTGTGCAGGCCAGATGCCGGCCATGATGCCGATGATGATGGCGAGTAATTCAGCTGCGATCAGATAGTCCCATGAAATATGAACGGGTAGAGCGGGCAGCAATAGGGCGAGTAACTGGGCTCCGCCGATGCCAATAATCAAACCCAGCAGGCCGCCGAGTGCTGCGAGTACCATCGCTTCGCCAAGAAACAGGGCCATTACCTGACGACGTCGGCCACCCAGCGCGCGCAGCAGTCCAACCTCAGCAATACGCTCATTCACTGCGATGGTCATAATGGTAAATATGCCAACGCTCCCGACCAGCAGCGAGATGCTACCAAGGGCAGCGACTGCAAAGGTAAGGATGCCGAGTACGGATCCGAGCACCTCCAGCATCTGCTGCTGGGTGGTGATGGTGACATCATCGCGCCCATGGCGAGCCGTGAGCAGGCGAGAGACCGCAGCAACCACTTCATCAACATTAGCCCCTTCACGATAGAGCAGATCGACCTCCACCAGACTGTCGCGATTGAACATCTCCAGCGCACGTGCCGCCGGTATATAGACTGCATCATCGAGGTCAACGCCCAGAATTTCCCCTTTCGGTTCAAATACACCGATAATGCGATAACGGTCTCCGCCGATGCGAATACGTTGTTCCAGTGGATTGGTATTGCCGTAGAGTTCACTGCGTAGTTTACTGCCGAGCACGGCGACTGCACGTGGACTGTTTGGGTCATCATCGATAAAGAATCTACCCAGTGCGATGTTGGCAC
>CALZIG010000210.1 GCA_945787585.1 uncultured Gammaproteobacteria bacterium
GGATGAGTAATGGCGACAAAACGTTCTGCAACCAAGAAGAAGGTGGCGGCAAAGAAGAAGCCTGCTGTCAAAAAGAAAGCTGTAACCAAGAAAAAAGCTGTAACGAAGAAAAAAGTAGCGCCTAAGAAAAAAGCGGCTACTAAAAAGAAAGCTGCTACGAAGAAGAAGGCAGTTAAGAAAAAAGTAGCCACTAAGAAGAAAGCGGCTACTAAAAAGAAGGCTGCTACGAAGAAAAAGGCAGTTAAGAAAAAAGTCGTGAAGAAGAAAGCGGCTAAGAAAAAAGTAGCCACTAAGAAGAAAGCGGCTACTAAAAAGAAAGCGGCGCCCAAGAAGAAAAAGGCAGCAGCTAGAAAAAAGAAGTAGCAATAAGGGGTGAAGTGCGTCAGCTTGATTTATTTTAGCTGTCAGTAACCCCTATGTGTTAGCAAAAGGCCCATTAATGGGCCTTTTGCTTTTTATAATGATTAAAAAATCAATGACTTATGGTGGATTTGATTCTTTCCCTAAAAAGAGTCGATAGGCTGGATTATCATCCTCTTTCCAGTAGTCATAGCCCAGGCTATCAAAATATTCCATTAATTTGAGGTGCTCGCTGGCGTGTGCTTGCAGCCCCACAAGTACACGTCCGTAAGCAGCGCCGTGATTGCGGTAATGGAACAGGCTGATGTTCCAGTGTTGGCCAATATGCGTCAGAAACTTCAGTAATGCGCCCGGTCGTTCAGGAAACTGGAAGCGAAACAGCACTTCATCATTGATTGATTCAGCGTGACCGCCAACCATATGACGAATGTGCATCTTGGCTGTTTCATTGTCAGTGATGTCAGTGACATCGTAATCACCGTGAGTGAGTCGATCAATCAATGCATTTTTCTCTTTTGCACCGCGAGAAAGTTCGATGCCGACAAAAATATGCGCGTTACGCTCATCTGCATAACGATAATTGAACTCAGTGATGCTCCGTTTGCCAATGAGTTCACAAAATTTCAGAAAACTACCGGCCTGTTCCGGAATGGTGACGGCGAAGAGTGCCTCGCGTTGCTCGCCGACTTCTGCGCGCTCTGCAACATGACGCAGGCGATCAAAATTGATGTTGGCACCGCTATCGATCGCCACCAGCTGCTGGTCATGCGCCTTTTCGCGAGCAACATACTTTTTGAGGCCTGCAACCGCGAGTGCCCCGGCGGGTTCTGCGATTGAGCGGGTATCATCAAAAATATCCTTAATACCCGCGCAGATTTCATCTGTAGTGACCAGTATGATTTCATCAACATAGTGTTGAGCGACGCGAAAGGGCTCTGCGCCGACTTGTCGAACCGCGACACCATCAGCAAAGATGCCGACTTGATCGAGCACAACTCGATCATTTTTTGCCAGCGCATGGTGCATGCTGGGTGCGTCTTCAGGTTCGACGCCAATGACTCTTGTCGTGGGTGATTTGGCCTTAAAATAGGCAGCAACACCGGCAATAAGCCCGCCGCCGCCCACCGGGACAAAGATCGCATCGATTGGCCTGGTGGTCTGCTGCAATATTTCCATTGCCACAGTGCCCTGGCCCGCAATCACATCCTCATCATCAAAGGGGTGCACAAAGGTCATGTGACGTTCGCTGGCTAACTGGTGGGCATGCTCGTACGCTTCATCGTAGGTATCACCATGTAAAATGATCTGCGCCCCATTCTCGCGCACTGAGTTGACCTTGATCGCCGGTGTCGTTGTTGGCATCACAATCAGCGCCTCGATTCCTTTCTTTTGCGCAGCCAGCGCAAGTCCCTGAGCGTGATTGCCGGCTGAAGCGGTGATGACCCCTTTCTGTAGGCGATCCTGCGGCAGCGACGCGAGCTTATTATAGGCACCGCGCAATTTAAAGGAAAAAACGGGTTGCAGGTCTTCTCGTTTTAATAAAATTTCATTGTGGAGTCGTTTGGATAGCGCCGGCATAGCGTCTAGCGGCGTTTTGATCGCAACGTCATACACTGAGGAGTTTTCAATCTTTTCTACGTATTTATTTAGCATGGCCATACGTTATCAGTTCAACCTTGATTTTCCTACCGAAATTCGTTGTCAAACGAGCACAAATCATGACATTCAAGCGCTTCACAGGTATCATTTCAGGCATCAAATGATGGGAGTATGGAAATGACACAAGATGAAATGAAGAAGATGGTGGCTCACGCGGCGCTGGAGTATGTGGAAGCGGGTGCAATTATCGGTGTTGGCACGGGTTCGACCGCCAATCATTTCATTGATGCCCTGGCGGGTATCAAGCATAAAATCGATGGTGCCGTGGCGAGTTCAGAGGCAACGGCTGCGCGTCTCAAAGGTCATGGTATTGCAGTATTCGAGCTGAACGAGGTGAATGATATCCCCGTTTATGTTGATGGCGCGGATGAATCGAATAAGTACCTGCACCTGATTAAAGGTGGTGGTGGCGCGTTGACACGTGAAAAAATCATCGCTGCGGCGAGTGACAAGTTTGTCTGCGTTGCCGATGGTAGCAAGATGGTCGATATTCTCGGCACCTTCCCGTTGCCGGTTGAGGTGATTCCGATGGCACGCAGCTATGTGGCGCGCGAGATCGTTAAAATGGGTGGTCAGCCAGTGTTGCGAGAAGGCTTTATCACCGATAACGGGAATCAGATCCTGGATGTGAAAAACCTCTCGATCATGGAGCCGGTTAAGCTTGAAGAGGCCCTGAATAATATCGTCGGCGTAGTGACGAACGGGCTGTTTGCGATTCGTCCAGCCGATGTGTTGCTGCTGGGTACCGAAGAGGGTGTGAAGGTCATTACCTGAAGGCGGAGTAATTAACACGCATCATGCAGAAATTTTTGCTTATTGCGGGCGTAGTGTTGCTGATTGTCGGACTCTTATGGCCGTGGATCACTAAGCTTGGATTGGGCAGACTGCCCGGTGACATTGCCGTTGAAAAGGAAGGATTCAGTTTCTATTTTCCGCTGATGACGTCGATCATTGTCAGTATTGTATTATCACTGCTGTTCTGGCTATTTCGTAATAAATAGCCAGCAGCGCGCTTCAAGTATTAACGCTGGCAAGTGTTAAAGTAACACGCGCTCAATACCGTCCTGTTTTTTGACCTTGTCGATAAAGTGCCGTTGCCATTTGTCACCAAAGTAGCGATTAACCAGCTCGACGACGATATAGCGTGGTTCCATGCCGGTCACATCACTGTAGCGCGCCAGCCCTTGCTGGCAGGCGGGGCATGAAGTCAGTAGGCGCACTTCGTCATTTTCAACCTTTGGCTTGTTGGTGAGCTGTTCAATGCCTTCGATCAGCTCTTCTTCTTTGCGGAAGCGCACCTGCGTTGCGACATCGGGACGCGATACCGCAAAAGTACCGGCCTCGCCACAGCAGCGATCGGAGAGCGTGGTGTCGCCATTCAGCAGTGTACTCGTTACTTTCAGTGGTGAGTGGTGCTTCATCGGTGTATGACAAGGGTCGTGATAGAGGTACTGCACCCCTTCGACGCCCTCGACTGAAATTCCCTTCTCCATCAGAAACTCGTGGATGTCCATCAGGCGACAGCCGGGGAAGATTTTCTCAAATTCATATTTCAGTAACTGGTCCATGCAGGTGCCGCAGGAGACCACCACCGTTTTGATGTCGAGATAATTCAGCGTATTGGCAACACGATGGAACAGCACGCGATTATCGGTGGTAATCTGCTTCCCCTTCGCCTCATCACCGGATGAGGTCTGCGGATAACCGCAACAGAGATAGCCCGGCGGTAATACCGTCTGCACACCGCTCTCATAGAGCATCGCGAGGGTGGCCATGCCGACTTCGCTGAAGAGTCTTTCTGAGCCACAGCCGGGAAAATAAAAGACCGCCTCGGTATTTTCATCCGTTTTATCTGGATCACGCAGGATCGGAATCGCCTTTTCATCTTCGACCCCGAGCAGCGCGCGCGTGGTCTGATTGGGGATATCTTTGGGCAGCGGTTTTTTCATGAAGTGAATCACCTGCGCCGGTATCGAAGGTTTACCCGTGGTTGATGTGGGGCGTGCGTCCGGCGCCGGTTTCGGCGACAACGCCTTCAGCATACGATAACCAAGGCGTTGCCCCGCATAGCCCCACTGTAACATCACGGTGCGCATGATCTTAATGGAGGCCGCGCTGGTGATGTTGAGGAATGCCATCGCCAGACGCGGGCCAGGGCTGAGGCGAAACGGCTGGCGTGACTTCAAAATGGTTCGCATGCGAATCGACACTTCACCGAAATCGATATTGACCGGGCACACCGGCAGGCAGCGATGACACACGGTGCAATGGTCTGCAACATCTTCCATCTCATCAAAATGGCGTACCGAAATGCCGCGACGTGTCTGCTCTTCATAGAGGAACGCCTCGATCATCAGGCCGGTGGCAAGAATTTTGTTGCGCGGTGAATAGAGCAGATTAGCGCGCGGTACATGCGTGGTGCAGACCGGTTTGCACTTACCGCAACGCAGACAGCTACTGATATCGTCGTTGAGCGCGCCCAGGTCGCTCTCTTCGAGTATCAGCGCTTCCTGTTGCAGTAATCGCAAAGAGGGCGTGTAGGCCTTCTCAAGGCCGGAGCCAGCCAGTAGCTTGCCGCGATTGAAAAAACCGTTGGGATCGATGCGCTGTTTATACTGCGCAAAGGCGTCGATGCTGCGTTCATCCATGTACTGCATTTTGGTGAGGCCGATGCCATGCTCACCGGAGATAACCCCGCCAAGCGTTTTGGTGATTTCCATGACGTGATCGACGATATGTTCCGCTGCGCGCATCATCTCATAGTCGTTGGAATTGACCGGAATATTGGTGTGCACATTGCCGTCGCCCGCGTGCATGTGCAGCGCGACAAAGAGGCGACTGGAGCGGATCTCGCTGTGAATTTCATCGAGTCGTTTGCGTACCGGGGCCAGCGCCTCGCCGCCAAAGATCTCTTTAAGCGGCTGTTCAATTTCACGGCGGTATGAGATACGCACATCGCGTCGTAACAGCAGCTTGAAAAGCGTGTCATTGGCGAGAATTTTTGCCGTCTCATCTGCGCTCAGTAATGTGCTTTGCGTCGTGGCGGCGTCATCCATCTGTGCGATCAGTGTCTGCCAGCGGTTGCGTATCGTCTTTAGATGGGTGCAGGCGGCATCACGTTTTTTCAGAATAATTGCATCACCTTCTTCGCTCGCCTCAAACTGATCAGAAAACGGCATGGCGGCGAGTCCATGCTCGAGAAAGTGAATCACAGCATCGATCATGCGCAGCTTATTGTCGGTCGACTGCTCGATGTTGATGCGCTCGATGTGCTCGTTGTAGATCGCAAGGTTCTCGAGCGGAATCACCACATCTTCATTGATCTTGAAGGCGTTGGTATGGGCAGCGATGGCGGCCGTGCGCCCGCGATCGGTCCAGAAACGGCGTCGCGCCTCGGGGGTGACGGCGATAAAACTCTCGGCATCGCGTTGATTGGCGATGTTGGCGATGGCGGCAGCGGCACGCGCCACTTCATCGTCATCATTACCGGCAACATCGATCAGCAGCAGCATCTTGGGCAGTTCAGAGCGCAGCGCCTTGGTGGAGTAACCGACGGCGCGCAGATAGCGCTCATCGAGATGTTCCATCCCGGCGAGCAGTGTCTCTGTCTGCTGTTCGACGTGGTCTTTGATCGCGACAATCGCCGACACCGCTGGGTTCAGGTCTGTGCCAAAAAACTCCAGGCAGATGGTGCGGGTAAATTTTGGCTGTTCGTGCAGAATAAAGACGGCGGAGGTGATGAAGCCATCGCAACCTTCTTTCTGAATACCCGGCAGGCCACCGAGGAATTTGTCGGTAACATCCTTGCCAAGGCCTTGTCGACGAAACGCCTGACCGGGAAAGAGCAGGGTTTCTGACGGCTTAGTGGGCGTTTCGCCATCTGCGCCGAAATAATTCACGCGAAACTCGACCTTGGCCTGATCGTGAATCTTGCCCAGATTGTGATTGATGCGTTCCACTTCGAGCCACTGGGCGTCGGCTGTTACCATGCGCCACGACACCAGATTATCGAGCGTCGTGCCCCACAGTACCGCTTTCTTGCCGCCAGCATTCATCGCGACATTACCACCAATGGTGGAGGCGTCCTGCGAGGTGGGATCGACCGCGAAGACGTAGCACTGTGATTCGGCGCGTTCAGCGACACGGCGCGTCACCACGCCGCATTCGGCACGCACGGTCGCGACGGGTTCACTGACACCTTCGAGCGTGCGCTGTTTTACCCGCCCAAGCCCTTCCAGTTTTTCAGTATTGATGACTGCTGTCTCAGCAATCAATGGTACGGCGCCACCGGTGTAGCCGGTACCCCCGCCACGCGGAATGATGGTCAGGTTCAGGTCAATGCAGGCCTCAACCAGCGCACGAACCTCGCCTTCAGTATCGGGTGTCAGCACCACAAAGGGGAGTTCAACGCGCCAGTCGGTCGCGTCGGTGACGTGTGAAACGCGCGCGATGGCGGTGAAATCGATGTTATCGGCGCGGGTCACCTTTAACAGGCGTGCTTTGGCTGCACTGCGTAGTATCTTCTGCTGCGGCAGCCAGGCCTCGAATTGATCGACCGCACGACGCGTGGCGTCCAGCAGGCTGAGTGCGGTTTCGTTATTGTCTGCGCGGTCGATGGTTTGATCGAGGCGGTGGCGCAGCGCGTTGACCAGCGCCTTCCAGCGCTTGGTGCTATTGATCAGATCGTCCTGAATATAAGGATTGCGCGTCACTACCCACATATCGCCCAGCACCTCAAACAGCATCCGTGCCGAACGCCCGGTGCGACGTGTACCGCGCAGCTTATTGAGTTGTTGCCAGCACGCTTCACCGAGAAAGCGAATGACAATCTCGCGGTCGGAAAATGAGGTGTAGTTATAGGGGATTTCGCGAATCCGCGATGTGGTCGTGGTTTGTTCCATTCTCTGTATGATTTATAAAGATTTATTGTTGACAGCCGATGATATTTTCAATGGCATCTGAGCCGATAGTTTAACACGCATCAATCTCACTGAGACAGTAAATACATGGATGATATAAACCGCAATCGCGATACAAAAACCCTATAAATTAACAAGATTACATTCCATGGACGAAAATGGCTGAAGCAGAAACTAAGCGAGTGGTACCTCCTGAGGAAGTTGATTGCGATCAACTTGTTACCCAGCTTGCGCGCTGTTCGCCGTTGTCGACCATGGCGGAGGCGCAGATCCCTGTGCTCATTTCACTCGCGGCAGTCGAAGTCTATTCGGCCGGCACTCAGCTTTATGATAAAGGCGTACCCGCTGATGTGGTGCTTTACCTGTTGAGAGGCGAGCTGGAGGTGTTTCAAGCTGATAAGGCCTCCATCATCACGGCAGACTCTGAGGCTGCCTTTCAACCGATTTCCAGTAAACACTTTGCAGCCGCTAATATCACTACATCCAGTGAAGTGGAACTGATCCGCATCGAAAAGCAACTGATTGAGACCCTGACGGCATGGGGGCAAATTTCAGCGCCTGAAACAGAAGTCGTAATGAGTGAAGACGGTATCGTCACCATCGACCGTGCCAGCTGGCTCAATTCGATGATCAAATCTCCCACCTTCAGAAATCTGCCGGCGACCAATATTGAGCAACTGCTCAACAAACTGGAGCCTGTCAGGGTCAAAGCCGGTGACCTGATTATTCGCCAGGGTGACCCGGGCGACTATTTTTATATGATCAATAACGGTGTGGCGATGGTCACCATCAATCCCGAGAATGATGAGGATTCGGTCATCATGGCTGAGCTCAACGAGGGCGCTGCCTTTGGTGAAGCGGCGTTGATTTCAGATAATCCAAGAAACGCCACCATCACCATGATGGAGGATGGCGTGTTGCTGCGTCTGTCGAAAGAGGATTTTATTAATCTGCTGAAACAGCCAACGCTGCGTTGGGTGAGCTATGAAAAGGCGGGCTCGATCATTAAACGTGGCGCGAAATGGATCGATGTGCGTCTGGCGGAAGAGTATGAGCGCGGGCACCTGCCGAACGCGATCAGTATCCCGATGCGTGATCTGCATAAGCGGGCGGGTAAACTGAACAATAAAATTCCTTATCTCTGTTACTGTGAGAGCGGCACACGCAGTTCGGCGGCCGCCTTTGCGTTATCGCAATATGGTATACGGACTGCCGTACTCAGCGGTGGGATTGATGCACTCTCTGACGACCTTCTTATAGTGGATGGCGCACAAGCCTGATTGCGCGGCGCGATAGCATCCAGACTGAGCCATTCAATCGTCACCCACAAATAGCGATGATTTGTTAGAATGGCCGCAAGCGCTATCCATTTATAAATACAACTAAAATACAGACGCCACCCCATGA